>DQIP01000079.1 GCA_020793565.1 Candidatus Methanovorans sp. | reverse complement strand
CAGAAATAACCATGAAGAAATAACCATGAAGAAATAACCATGAAGAAATAACCATGAAGAAATAACCATGCAGAAATAACCATGCAGAAATCACACCGCAGGCGGTATATTCCAAACATTATTAGAAACATACCTCGGTCGAATAAAACTGAATATTTTCAATGACACTGGTGTGTAAAAACGCTATGCTGTGTCATTCTATATGTAGATGATCAGTTGAAATGCCTAGAAAACATCATCTTTCGCGTCAGTGATGTGGGAATTTGCCGCCTGAGGCGGTTGTGTTGTTTTTTGTTTTCAGATAAAACAATCTCATTTATATACCTATCTTAGCACATCCATACAAATACCATATTTTCAATCTTATAGGAAACTGCCGGAAAAGTCCATATTTTAATGCATTCCAAATTATAGAATAAATTTGGATAAGCACACCATAACGTTTTATATCACAATATTATTTAATATATATTGGTTTTGTTACTTTTCCGAAAGTCTCCTTTTAAAATTGACAATTTGCTCAGAAAATACTTAATAACATGCGGCTGTGCATATTATTAACGTAACCATTTATCACATAACATTGCATATTATAGTACAATATTATTAAAATCTGTAACAATAAATAAAAAGGGGAGATAATTTATATGGAAATCGAAGATATAAACAAACTTGGTCGTGAACTAATCGATATACTAAAACTAAAAACATCACCTGTTGCGGTATCGCTTATTCCGAACACCCATGATATTCCGGAAGGGATTGATAGGCGCAAGCAGCCAACAAGACATTGCCAGATGATAGATGACGTAAGACGCAATGGCTCCCAATATTACACACTCATGGAAGATCATGCATGCAAAGGAGGTGCTGCGGTTATGGGATTTCATGAAATGGAACCAAATCTTGCAAATGGGGATGTCTACTTTAACCTGAACAGTTTCAGTACCATCAATGCGGCACGGCGTACGATGCAGAAGATCCCAATGCTTCCTGCAGGATATACAAAAGCTATCCTGTACGCACCGATCGCCAGTGCAAAATTCATGCCGGATGTTGTTGTGATCGTCTGTAATCCTAAACAGGTAATGCAACTTTCCCAGGCACTCCTACACCGATTAGGTGGGCGCGTTGATGCAAATTTTGCCGGAAAACAGAGCCTGTGCGCAGATGGTGTTGCACAACCATACAAGACCGGACAGATAGGGGTGACCGTCGGATGCAGTGGCAGCCGCAAGAACACAAATATAGAAGATGATGAAATGGTAATCGGCATACCTCTTGAGCGCCTGCATGATATGGTAGAAGCTGCAAAAGTGATGTTTACATAAAACGTGCATGAAATTTTTCGAATGACATGCTCAAAAAATAAAAGTACCCCAAGCATAATCGTTACAATAACAATCGCGGGATGTTAAGATCAAGGGTACTTTCATGCTAAATAATAGACTATAGCGAGCTTAACACCCGCGATCTTAATTTTTTTACTGTTTTATTATTTTGCTGTAGATCACACCACATTATTTTTCAGTGTTTATGCAGAAAAGTACCAAAAAAATGCACTGAAAACATCCATATTGTCAATTCACACTGCCCTGTAGTATTTTCCATCCTCTGCCGTTATCTCTACGATTTCCTTCTTCCCAAGCAGGTCGTCAATAATATCCACAAGATCTTTGTTTTCGATCTCAAGTGTGAAACTTATCTGATCGGCAGTGCACGGTCTTCTAACCAGCAAATCATAGACTTCATTCCTTTTATTCCCGTGTTTGATACCAGCATTTTTCCTGCGCAGTCCCTTAAAGACCAATCTGACATTCTCCCTGCCCAATGCCTCATCGAATTTTTGTGCGATCTGGATAAGCCTTTGCCGGGAAACAGGAATAATAAAATTCTCAGCCGGCGGTCTGCTCACAGTAAACACCTCAACCATATCGGGATCAATGATCTTTACTGCACCTATCAATTCATTGACCGCCTGCTCACTGGCATTAGTTGGATTATCCATTTTGGAATCAACAAACAGAATTTCGATCTCAAGTCTCGGACCCATGACACCCAGTGCTTTTAATCCCTTGATAATGTCATCAAGCCGGATCCCTGATGCCGGGCGGTTTATCGCCATGAATGTTTTTTCATCTCCCGCTTCCAAAGTAGCAACCACCAGATCGGCTTGCGCCAGATTATCCCTCACATCCATCCTGTCGATAAGAGATGAATTGGTGATCACACATACAGGAACATTGGTGATCTTTTTCACATTCCGGATCATATCACCAAGTGCAAGATTGAGTGTGGGTTCCCCTGTTCCTGAAAAAGTTATATAATCAAGATGTTTTACTTTCTTTAGATGGTTTTTCAATTCCACCAATACTTCTTCAGTCGAGACTCCGCAAACATCCTGTGGCCCTGATACTTTCTTATCCGTATGCCCAAGTTGGCAGTACACGCAATCGAAGTTGCAGGTCTTTTCAGGACCTATTATATCGATCCCGAGTGAACGTCCAAGCCTTCTTGATGGAACAGGACCGTAGATTATTCTTTGTTTTTTTAGCATTGTGGTTTCCTTAACATTATTATTTTTATTATACTATATTATACCATACCATACTATATATTTTATTCAGTTTTATATTCATCTTGTTTTTTCGTATTTGTTTAGCGATTTTTGACGCCGGGTCGATCCGCCGCCCGCATCGCAAAACACCCGCATTTTCATCATTTGTTCAGACGCTGATCCACACTGATTTGAACTTGAAAGAGGGAGTACAATTATGAATTGGCGCGCGACCTTCACTTTTTCGTTTTGAGCGGGCGCGGCGATAGTTTCATTGTGTGGATTATAATCGATGGATTGGACAATTGAAGAAACACAGATGGCACGGAAGTATGGAGGGATACAGAGGTGGAGGTGCGGAATTTGTTTGGTTGGTTTATTTGCGCGCAACCGGCATATTTCACAATCAACGCGCAACCGGCGTTTTGCGCTTAAAATTGTGTGAGTTTTGTGGTTTAGAAAATGACAAAAAAGGGTATTATAATGCCTTTGATGGAAAATCATGAGTATTTTTTTGTGTTTTGCCAGAGGCTCACATATGTACTCAAAAATTGATGTTTAGAAACGTCATTATTGCCTGGAAAATAACTTAGGAGATATCAAACAGTTTAGGAAACATATGCCACAATATTTAACCAAGCCTTCGATTTACGTATCAGCAAAAATTATTAGAATGTACTGGATCACTCATTCTATTTCTTCCTCTTAAACACCGACGGCAGATCCACAGCATACGTTCCGTCATGTTTGATTGCCATTATGATTTCCTTGCGTTCAAAAAGTGAATCAAGATTCAGTTCATAAGAGCCTGGACCAAGGATCCGAACGGATTCGACACGCTCGCCATCATCTTCTACAACACTGTGTTCCTGCTGCTCAATACCCAGAATATCATCAATTTCCCGAATGAACTTATCGGCAGGCGCATGCCCGGATGATGTCGCATCTTCTGTGGTCTTTTTGGTTTCGTCAATTATTCCCGTAAC
>DQIP01000080.1 GCA_020793565.1 Candidatus Methanovorans sp. | reverse complement strand
TGCTATCACAAGTAAGTTAAATGCTGAAAATAAAATTCCATTGACTATGATTAATGCGTGAATTTTATTCCAAATTAAATTAGTTATCCATCTATGTTCTTCTAAAATTTGATGGTACTTTAATTGAACACCACTTTGGTTGGCTTTTTCATCTGTTATATTAGTGCCAGACTTAAAGTTATTTGATGAAATATCCACATTACTATTACTACTAATATCACCTTGTTCTGAAGCAACAATAGATTTCCCTTGTTCCTTAATTGATAATTTGTCATCTTCGATAGCGATAATAATATCTTCAAACACATTTTTTTCAAAATGTTTTTTCACATAAAAAATCATTAGACAAACAAAAAAAAAGATAAATATAATCAATCCATATTCATACAAAAATTTGTACTGTTGCACATATTCTGAATACAAGAACAATGAATAATTTAAGATTGTTGTTGATACTATTGCAAGTAGAGCCAATATAAAAGATAAATCTGTGATTTTATTGCCAAAAAAAGATTTTTTTGTTTCAATATATTTTTGAATAAAATCTCTCTCAAATTTATCAGGATAATTTTGGAGTAAATACTTTATATCTATAATATCTTTTTGAACATTATCGACATCTTTGATTATGTTTTCTGCACGACAAGATAACATCATTTAACCCTTTTCTAAATATAATGACTTTGATATATATATATTATTACTAAAGCGCCTATTTTATGATTTGAGGAATAGTTCTCCTGAATTCTCTTCATCTCACCAAGCATGAATTTCCTATTACTTCGCAGTCACTGCACCTCAAACTTAAACCATAAGGCCTGTAATATACATATACCTTGCGATTTTCCAATCCCTAACGATTCCCAAATCCCTGCCTGCGGTTCAGCGCATACATCTGAACCTTCTTCATCCTTGCAAAGTTGAGTACCCGTTCCATCTCATTTTCCCCTGAAATTTTTGACTTGATGTATTCGCTGTCAACGGCTTCGTTGGACATCTCATAACCAATTCCCGACCGGACGAGAACTGTTATCCAGCCCTGCGGCGAACCTGCACCGCCAAAAGAAATGTCCGGTTTTTCGGCTGTGAGATATGTTTAATAAAACACACTATCTTATGAACTCTAGGAATACCATTTCAATCTCATCCGGACCGACACCTATAATGTTGCTTACTGCAAATATCTCCTTTTTAGAAATTGAGTTGATAATCCGTTTGATGTCTTTTTTATCACTGAACTGAAAAAATCTTGATTTAATATCTGAGATATCAACATCAGTAAACCAAAGTAAAGCGAAAATATCAGCAATATCCTTCAATCGCTTATGTTCTTTATCTCGGTTGATCACTGAGTTCAATTTGGTTGCAAGGAGAACATGAGTTTGTGGTAACCATATATTTTTTCCAAGTGATCTATCTACAATTCGATTTGTTTTTTCTGTGAAAACCATCTCAAGCAGCGTTTCATCAATTGGATTGAATTTGAAAATGTCGTAGAATTTTGGATGAATGATATCAACAATTGGATCTATATATAAAGGAAATATAAAATGCATGGGCGTAGTTTTTACTTCATTATCACTAAGTTCCTTTTCAGTTTCGATGTGGAATTCTTTCAAATATCGAAATCCCACCGGCATGAAGTTAAGTTGATTTTCAATAATTCGAAGAGATCTGGCAAAAGCAGATTCAAGTATAGTTTCTTCACTCCAATCAACATCAAAATGAAATCCTAAATCGATATCCCTTGAGCCAATATAGTTTCTACCTGTTGCGGTTTTGAAATTTTCATTCACGCTATGGTAAACCGCCCATCCACCGATCAAACAAATCGGTTCTTCGAGTTTGTCAACCACGGTTTTTAGATATCGAGATGATATTCCGGTCTCATACGTTTCATACATTTTTCATCATCCTTTTGATAAGCAATTCGGCAGCTTCCACACATACTCCGCCCTCATTCATCAAGTCAATTATCAATTGTGGCATAGAAACGAGTTTTAAATCGTCCTTTTCAAAGGAATCATAAAAAATATGCTCATCTGAGAGCAATAGTCGCACATTTCCTTTACCTACAAGTCCATTTTTTGAGAGTAAATCGTGCCACTGACTCCAATCACTTTCTCTTATGTACACATCGACCCTGCTTGGGAATAGATAATTCTGAACGAGATTTTCTGCCTGATATGTGGTCAATGCATAAGATAGGGATGTGTTTTTGAGAGTTTTCAGAGGGGCTTTAAGCATATATTCCCTATGCTTGTTTTTGATACGATGCGACTGCCAGTAGTTCAACAGGCCAGGGTAGTCTAAAATGGTGGTACCTTTAACCAATCCAATTTTTGTAAGTTTCAAGAAAAATTCCCGCACCCACGGGTATGAACAGTCAGCCAATTTTGCAATCCTATATTTGCTTATGTCCCCTGTTGGATTATTTGCTATTATCCGGAGTATTCTATCTCTTATTTTTCCGCGCATATGTATGGTGGTAACATGTTATGTTTATGTACTTTACCTATATAGGTATCTCCTATTACTTATATAAGTTACCTATATAACAATATTTCCGATTGGCCATTGTTTTACATAAGGTCAAGCACCCCACCCCCATTTTTCACAAACGTTTTGGATTTGATATGTCCACTGCTTTGTTGAATATCTCATAACCAATGCCGTAACGGGCAATCGCCAAAAGAGAGGTCTGGATTTTCGGTGGTCAGGTCCTTGCAGAATTTACATGAACTGCTGCGGTAGGCATCAAGATCATGGATGGGGAAACTTTTTGTGGTTTTCTTTAACATCGTGTGGATAACATTGCTATTGAGGGATACGCCGCCAAATATGCAATCGCATTGATTGAATTAATGGACAGGATCAACAAGATGCGAGTGACGCGCCCCATCCTGTCCATCTCGTCTGATTTTTGCATATACGATGTTGAGGAGATCGGACACAATCCTATTCCTTCACAAAATCATCAGTTTCGGATATAAACTGTAACCAATACATGAGAATGTTAGTGACCAGATCTTCTAAATGCGACTCTTCAAGCATAAATCCATAGGCATGTACAAAATAGTGCCTGAAACTCAAATACTCATGAAGATCATGCGATAAAGTGTCGGAAATTATACCCATAGATGATGATAAAATTAGTTGATCTTTATGCCAGGTCGCAGAGTTTGGAATCTCAACACCTCTGGACAAAACAATACGCTTTAAAATATTTTCCATCCCATTGTATATATTGTGAAGAAAAGTCCCGACTGCTGCCTATTCTATAACTGACATATCCTGTCGTTCCCAAGCAAAAGACAAATTATCCAATGCAATCTCAACATTCCCCCTTTCTGCGAGGATCTGTTGATACAATTTATCCATATATCTTGACTCCATCTTCTTCTATCAAGTCATTAAATAATGATTTCTTGGAGAGATCAACAAGATCAACGGATTTTGATAAATGCCTGAATAGATCTGCATAAAATTTAAAAAACAAACGTGGTTCAATTCCCTTTAGGGATTTCCCAATAAATAATTTACCCACCAGATATATTCGCTGAACTTTTCACGTCACGCCTGTATGTGCTTCTGATTTCGAAACAACGAAAACT
>DQIP01000081.1 GCA_020793565.1 Candidatus Methanovorans sp. | reverse complement strand
CTTAGGTTCAATTTGAGATCTACCCTTCATATCTTCTTTATATTCCTTCGTTTTATTGTATTCCTTAGCCTCCTTAACAATCTCATAATGTTCCCCAATTGTAATTGTTCTTCTGTCCTGTTTAGTACATCGTTTTCTCAGTACACAATTTATACACACTTTTTTCTCAAAAAAGAATGTATTCTTTCCAGATTTCTCATTATAATTGAATTTCATCGTCCTTGCTCCTGCAGGACACGTGATGCAATTTTCCTCGATAATGAAATCTTTTTGAGTGAACAATCCGGTTGGATTGAAATCTTCCCTAAAAGGTGCAACAAGAGTAATCCCTCTCATAACAGACATTTCATATCGATTATCCCCACTGCCATAATGGCCATCCCCCACAATTTTCACTGGTTTCGAACTGTTTGCAATCTTTTCGTCAACAAGTGGAACCAAAGAATCACCATCATAGCTATTGCCTGGAGTAGCATTGATGTTAGTGACAAAACCATCATCAGACATCATTGAGTTTCCCTTATATCCAGTGAACTTTTTCTTATCTGATTTCGCACCATGTCTTGCATCTTCATCAACCACACTCACGAGTCTATCTTTGACCTTATCTTTCTTCTTCTGAATCTTATCATTTTTCACCTCTACATTTTCATTAAGTATTCGTTTCAACAGGTTGACCTTTTGCTCAACCGAAGGTCCCATCCCATCTGCTTTTTCAATCAACTTCCGAGCTTCTTCTACAACTTCAACAAGTTTAGATTTTTTTTCATTTGTGTTTAACTTGTACACCTTTTCATTTTTCCGGGCAATTTTATCCCCACCCAGTTCGTTGTAAAGTTTAGGGTTAACTTTTTTAATTTCATACATGACAGTTTTTATCCCCTGTCTGATAAAATCAATGGCTGCAGGTATAGATATGTTTGCGATCACATGCGTAGCATCAATCCGTTGCGAACCTTTTGCAAATCCTGCATCTTCAATCTGTTTTAATATGGCAAAAAAAGTTCTTTCCATCTTTCTTCTCCAAGTCGGTCTCTGAAATCTCCTAATGCACTGTGGTCATAAGAATTGTCTTCGATTGAAAATCCAATAAACCATTTTATTATGATGTCATATCTGGCGGATTGTTCAATTTGTCGATCGGAATAATCATTGAGATACTGGACGATTGCTGAGCGGAACATCATTTCAGGGGTGTTTTTTACAAGTCTGCCTTTATCAGATGAATAGAGGTCGCTGCATGCGTTATTTATGAAAGAAAAATCAATGAGTTTATTTATTCGGTAAAGAATATGGTCTTCTGATATGAGTTTTCATAGACGGTTGGACCGTGAATGAATGTGGTTTGTCTGAAGTTTGGTATTGAATACATTGTATCACACTAAAATCATACTTTTTAAGTAATAATTATATTCAACTGATATATCTGCTTCGATATGTGTCGATTTATGAAAAAATATCCGCTTATGCAAGCGTTTAGTTGTGCTCAATATTGTTGAAGATTGTGGAAAATGGGGATTTAATGAGAACTGCGTATCAAATTGTTAGAAGTTGTCGGACTTTTCCGACAATCTCTAATACTCAATTCGTTTCATGATAATCTGTCTTCCCGAGCAAACGTTCCATTGCAACCGTATCCTCGAAAACATCTTCCCTGGCACCCTTGCGATTTATGTAAAGACCTATGAGCACAATAAGCAGGCCAAGGTCCGAATTGGTACCGACCACAAGTGCACCAAGCAGTACCACTGATGAAGCCAAAAGTCCTTTTAGCGCACCTTTCCTATATGAGAGAAGCTGTGTGCGCCTGAATATTCGAATATCACGCAGGGTCAGGAATATAACTACTACATATGCTGCTATGGCTAATTGTTGATACATCTGTTCATCACGCTTTTATCGAGTCTATATTCTATATTTATTCTATATTTATTCTATATTTATTCTATATTTATTCTATATTTATTCTATATTTATTCTATATTTAGTCAATCTGTACTATTCGATGGTCTTTACGGTTAAATCATTTTGGGCTCCAGTCTATCACATGGAGTCGATCCATGCAAATACCAATGGTTAATGATTTTAACGAGGGCGTTGAAATAACCAGCAATGAATTCATCTCCTGCATCCACAGGCCGGATCTTATTCCATGTAGACATGGATGGTTTTTACTCATCAGTTGAAGTGAAGAACAATCCCCAATTAAAAGGGCAACCCGTTGTGGTTGGTTCTGACCCGAAGAACGGCACAGGCAGGGGTGTGGTCAGTACATGTTCATACGAAGCCAGAGAATTCGGCATACGTTCGGGAATGCCGATATCAAAGGCGTATAAACTGTGTCCGGATGCCGTATACCTTCGGGTGAACATGGAACTTTACAAAGAGGTTTCAAAGAGCATCATGATCATCCTGCGGGAGTTTGCGGACATCTTCCAGCAAGTGAGTGTGGATGAAGCGTATCTGGATGTCAGCATGCGCGTGGCAGATTATAATGATGCTGCCCGATTAGCCCGTTGCGTCAAAGACGAGGTGTTTTTGCGCGAAGGTATCACTTGCTCTATCGGTATTGCCCCTAATAAATTGGTTGCAAAGATAGCGTCGGATTTCCAAAAACCTGATGGATTGACGGTTGTGAATCCGGAGGGAGTGGTGAAGTTCCTTACATCCCTTCCTGCTTCAAGAATTCCGGGTATCGGGAAAAAGACTACGAATATGCTGGCAGTCATGGGTATCGGGACAATTGGGGACCTGGCGGTGTGTGATGTCCAGTTGTTACTTGAGAGATTTGGCAATTTCGGTCTCAAGATGCACCAGATGGCAAGGGGCATGGATGAGAGTGAGGTTGTAGAGCGCGGGGATGTCAAGTCCATCAGTAAGGAAGATACGTTCGACGAGGATACGGCAGATCCGGATATCATCAATGGAGTGCTTGATTCACTTGCAGTGGGCGTGCATGGATCCCTTATTAAAAAGAAGTTCCTGTTTAAGACGATCACACTGAAGGTACGTTTTGAGGACTTTTCGACTTATACAAGGGCAAGGTCACTCAGGGTATATTCAACTGATCTTGAAATTATAAAGATTACCGCAAAAGACCTGATGCGCGAGTTTATGGGAAAAAGGAGGTTCCGATTGCTTGGTGTAGGGGTATCGAACTTCGAGAAAGTGGATGAGAAGCAGATGTTGATAACGGATTATTTGTGACAATTTCCAAAATGTTAAGAGTAAGGGGCAATAAACGTGATATGTTCATTCCAATTGTCTTTGAGTGACCTGAGATCTGGAATATTCCGACCACAAAAACGAACACCAATGCCAGATGCACACCCGACATAGAGTCATGGAGGAGGTATGAACTTGGAAGAAATACTGGAAAATGGGATTCATGGGGCAAATCAATCTGGAAATGATGTGAACAATGTTGTAATTGGTGCTTAATTTTTTATAGTGTATAGGGGCGGTCGTCAAGTAGGGCTCATAGCGCACTTCTTATTGGAGTAATCGCTCCGAAGTTACTATGAGTCCCCTCACAGAACCGGACATGAAGATTGCCGAATAAGAAAGAGCGATTACTCGCTCTCCCTCTTCTAAGAACCGGACTTGCAACTTTCGCCACATCCGGCTCAAGCCTTCCATAACCC
>DQIP01000082.1 GCA_020793565.1 Candidatus Methanovorans sp. | reverse complement strand
CGGCTTAAATGCACTACTTGCTTTTTTCTCGACCTCTTCACGGTCAAACTTACCTTCGCGACAAGTAGTCAGTATTTCGTCAAAATAATCTACAATGGTACGAATAACAAATGTTTCACCAATATCTGTAGTGGTAATGTGAATCGCTTTTTCAAATATCTTCAAGAAATCTTTGCGATAGGTATCTTTCTCTTTTTCACTCAGCATGTCATTGCTATCAAAATGCTGATGATAAATTCTGATCGCCTCAAAATAATCTTTAATTACCTTGCCACGTCCGTTTTTGCTAGCGCTTTGACTTGTGTAATTGGACTTTAATTCGCTATAACCCAGATAAATTCCATTCACAAACAGCACAATGTCCGGGCGGAATGAAAATATCTGCTTGCCATTGTAGCTGTACTTATAGGGTAGTTCCTGTACCACTGAAAATATATTTTCATCGAACAGTGCATTGTTATGGATCACACTGTCGCCAGTGTAAAACAGGTACAGTTTAATTCCCTGCAAGGTGATGGATTTATTGAGATTGATAAACAGCGCCATGTTACGACTGCTGCAACTGCGCTCCTTGATGAGTTTTATCAAATCCTTCAGCAGTTTGTCTTTGTCGCCACTGTATTTTTTCAGCAGGGTTTCATAAGGTTTCTTATTCAGCTCGGTCTGGGAGATGAACTCCTGCAAGTCTTCTTCTATGATCAGGGAGTTTGTTACCGTATTGGGTTTTACCTCGCGGTAACCAAGCCCCTCTCTAAAAAACGGAATCAAAAACTTATTTTGCAGGTGTAGTTCGTTCATTTTAATATCTCCCAATAGCCTTTAAAAGTACCAATCCTTTGTATGTAGCCACTCTTTTTCAGTAACTCAATATGTTTTTGTACGGCTGAAGGATTAATGCCGAGATTATCAGCAATAGATTGACGCGAAGCCGTAATATCCTTTTTTAAGATATTATAAACAGCGAGTTGTGCTTCAGTAAGCGAGGTCTGACCACCTGTCTGACTACCTGTCTGACTACCTGTCTGACTACCTGTCTGACTACCTTCGAGGCTTTCTTCAAAGGGAAAAGTGATGCGTAGAAAGTTTGGAGTAAATGTGAATATAGAGCGCGGATATTTCCGCAGAATGCGCGGCACCCCTGATCCAAGATATTCAACCATCTCAAGGTCTTTAAATATCCGCATAAGTTCTTTGTTTCGTGGAACCGAATATCCCATAAAGAACTCGTTTTCATCGAATTCCGCTGGAAGTCCACCTGCGGAAGTTATCTCTAATCTATCAGGGAACAGTTCAAACTTGGGCGGTATTTCGTTGGCATAGTTGTTGTGGATCATAGCATTTATGACTGCTTCACGAAGCGCAACAGGATCGATGAGTTTGCGCTCCTGTCGTTTTTGAGGGGTAATTTTGGCAAAGGTTTTGTTTTCGATCTCCAGTTTAGCCAAAACCTGTTTGGTTGCCTTGATAAGTGAACAGTAGCCGTATTCTTCATTTTCGATCAGATCCACACGGTCAAGGCTGGAATATTTTGCAACCTTTATGGAAAGCCCATTTGAATCCGAGAGCAGATAAGCGGCATAGTTGAACTCACCGTCTTCTGTCAGCAGTTCCAGATTATGGGCAAATTTATCGTTAAGTTTTAAAGGTGTCTCGCTGTAATAGATTTTCAGCTGCTCAAAGGTCAAATCTTTTTTACGAGACTTTATCGTCCCGATAGAATTACGAATCCTCCGAGAAAAGAGATCCTCGATCATGCGTACCGGCATCGGTTCCGTTGCACTACCGATCCGAATAAAACAACCTCGTTCAGACATGCCCTGTTTTTTTAAGTAATAGGGTTTCTCAGAACCGCTGGCAACGGTGATTTTAATAATGTCTTTGCCTTCGTGTTGTTCGGCAATGACATCAAAAAGACCCAGCGTAGATGGCATGATATTGTTTTTAATGCGATCTTTAACTTTAAGTTGAACCGCATCAGGATTGGAAACTCCCACTACAGTGTCGGTAGCATCGTCAATTCCAATATAAATATAGCCGCCTTCACGGTAATTAAGAAAAGCCACAACTTCCTTTTCAAGAGAATCGTTGAGCTTTCTTTTGAGTTCAATTCGATTTGATTCTTTCATTGCGACACCTGAAGTTGATTTTCAACAATATAATTGATAAGCCAATGTGTGATGGTATTATTTTTCTCTTGTTTGATTGCAATATAGCACTGATACAGGCTAAAGAATTCACCAATCTTTTTCATTTTCATTCCCTTCCAACAGCTGATATAGCTCATTCATCTTTCGTCTTAGCACATCACGTGGAATCAATTTTGTCTCATATTCTGCTACAAACGCGGGAGAAAGAGAGCGACTAAGCGCATACTTAACAACCTCATCATCCTTTTCCCTACAGAGAAGAATACCTATTGAGGGGTTTTCGTGTTCTAATTTCACATCACGGTCAAGTGCTTCAAGATAGAACTCCAATTGACCCATATGAGCAGGTCTGAATTTGTCCACTTTTAACTCAAAAACAACCAGACAATTCAAATTACGGTGATAAAATAGTAGATCAAGATAGAAATCATCATTTCCTACTTGTAAGCGATACTCTTCACCGATAAATGCAAACCCACCACCCAGTTCAAGTATAAACTTTTTCAGCGAAGTTATAATCGCTTTTTGTAGATCTTTCTCGGAGTGCTCGGCAGGAAGATCAAGAAAATCAAGCAGATAGCTGTCACGAAATACTGATTCTGTTTCCTGAGGTAGTTTTTTGACGGTTTCAGACAATTTACCATCAGCAAGCATCGCTCGTTCAAAAGCACCGCTACTTATCTGTCGTTCCATCTCCCTGACAGAAAGACGATTTTTTGTTGTCAAATGGAGATAAAATATTCGCTCCTCATCTGTTTTACAACGGGAAAATATTGTCCTGTTATGCGTCCATGACAATTCTCGCCACAGTGAGGCGAGTTTTTGATTTCCCACATAGGTCTCATAAAATTGCTTCATCCTCCAAATATTTGAGGCAGTAAATCCTTTAATTTCTGGATGTTCTCGTTGAATAAATAATGCCAATTCTTGAACCGTTGATTTTCCCCACACTTCCTGATCGACTTTCTTAGAAACATACTCCCCCACACGCCAGTAAAGTTCAACAAGAGTCCTGTTTACGGTAACAAAAACATGATTCCTGGAATCCTGAATAAGAGTAAGTATTGTCTGAAACGATTCCTGTTTTTGTAGATCCATCATGTCACCTTTATTTTTCCTGTAACAACGTCATTAATAAGAGTTTTGCGAAGTTCTTTAAGCTTTTCGATTTGGGTATTGATGGTTTCAACAATACGATCAATGTGGGAGGTTTTATCATCGAGGTAGTCAGCGATGGCTTTTTGCTCTTTATAAGATGGGGAAGCAAATTCAATTGCCTTCATTACTGAATACCGAGTTGTCCATAGATCATCTACTATACCCCTACCAACGCGATAAAATTCTTCGATAAATCTATAACTTCTAAATTGATGGTGTAAATATTTTCCAAAAAATGATCGTCTAGGTGCGAGCACAATATTAATTACAGACACAGAACCATCATAAATGGATATACCAGACGCGCCTCGTCTATCCGAACGACTATTGATGACATAGTCACCCACTGCAATGCGTTTACGGTTATCAT
>DQIP01000083.1 GCA_020793565.1 Candidatus Methanovorans sp. | reverse complement strand
ATCTTATCCTGTGCCGCAGCATACTTTCTGTTGAGACTTAAGCCTAAGGGAGATGGAAAAAAATAATCATCCAAAATAACCAGGAGAAATAGTCAAAAACCACTTTTCTAATGATGGCATACGTTCAACAAATTCGTTATATTTATCCATGGATTCTTTACATACTGTTACTCCTGTTTCATACAATTCCTCTGTTAATTTAACGAAAGGAGTTTTTGCATTATAAGTCATGCTTTCAGCAAATTTGATTGTTGTTTCAACTGTATCCATCATATCTCCACAAATGTGATTCTCATAAACACCCCATACTCGCTCAATAGGATTGTACTTACTATGGTAAGGTGGGTAATAGGCCAATTTGATTGTTATATTGCCCCTATCTGCAAATTCCACAAGTCTCTTGATAAACTGAGTCCTGACACTGCTGTTTTCCATGCCGTTATCAGCGTTAATAGTTAGAATATCAACATTATATTTCCTTTTAATCTTAGGCCAAATTTCCTCTAATCGATCAACTATAAAGTCGCTACTTGCGTATCCTTTTGTGAAAAAAAGAAATAAATCATCATGTTCAGGCAAGAAAAAACCAAAAGGGGTTAGCTTTTCCTTAACTCCCAAATCATGATCTTCGGCTTTTGTTAAAACACGATTTCGCCCTCCTCTTGAAAAATTTCCTATATTCATCCTTGCTTTTGCGTCAAGCGATATTCGAATTTCCTTTAAATTATTATCTGCTTCCTCATTGATTTTATGAACTTGTTCAAATATCGAATCAGTTGCTTTGATCTTTTTATGAGGTTTTGTTTTTTGTACTTTTTTGGGATTATAGCCCAGATCGTTTAACTTTGTATTAATCGTTTTTGCACAGGGTATCGTGTCTTCAGTATAACTATCTATCCTTAATAAACGTTTTCTAACTTCTGTCGCTGTTAATCTGGTATATAAACGACAGGTATTAAAAGAAGGATCTGTTTGACATTCTGGCTCAACGATTTTTTTGATGTCATCAAGTAAATCAGGAAAAATTTCTTCACTTTTCTTGCGACCTCTGTTTGAAAATTTATCTTCTATATGACTGGTTTCAATCTCTTTTTTTCCTTTTCGAATGGTTCCGCGGTTCCATAGTAAGTGCTCTTCGGCCCAACTCTGTCCACCATGACCATAGGCTTCAATAGTTTGAGCTATGAAAATACGTTTTGAATTTCCTTTGAGTGCATCCGCAGCTTTTCTCAAAAGATTATCTACAGCCTTAGGCTTTAGGAAATTCGCTGATTGGTCAGGACGTTTTTTTTCTCCACATAAACGTTCAAAATAGACTTGAAGAACCTCATTTACAAGATGTGTGAATCTTTTTTTTTAACAAGCCATGATACTCCAATAATCGTTCAATCATCGCAATGGATATACTCTTATGTTCTTTGTTGATACTTTTCGAAAGTTCCTCAATAGTTGCCTTTGAATCCTTGAGTAGAAATACTAAAATGATAACAGCCTGTGTGTCCGATGGAAAAATAGCCTGTGGTTGGTTTGTAAATCGTTCTCCTTTTTGAGCGATACAGACATCATGTTTGGAACAAAAGTATACCAACACCCCTTCCCACTTCTCCCTTTTCAAGCGCGGGTCAACACGAAATTGAGATATGAAAGAATGAGCATTAACGCTTAGTATTTCACTTAACTCAGAGGCCGTCAAGCCAGCAGGGGAAAGGGTTACCAACTTAACAACTGTTTCTTTGAGATTCCCAAATTGAGAAAAACCGATATTATTATATTTCCAAATTCCAAATAAATTGAAATGAGCTATAGAAGGTAGTGAAAAATATTTCCCATTATGATTATAACTACGGAGGCAGCCCCACTTGGAAAGATATCTCTGTACGGAGCGTTGTGAACAAGACAAAAGAATTTTCAAGTGAGAGAGTGTCATAACTTGGGCAGATACAAAGTTGTGCATCGTTTTTTCGAGGAGTTCTTTTTTTACCATAATTGCAACCCTTTTTTTGTCGTGATATATGTTTAGATGAATTCCATATATTACGACAAAATGTGAGAGGTGTCAAGCTCAACTACTTGAAAAGACGTAATTTTTTGGTAGATAGCAAAAATGGTAATCATATATTATGACAAAAAATATAGAGCAATATATATCATCAAAAAAGATCTAATATAGTTAATTGAGGTGAAAGGAAAATAAGTTTGTAAAGCTGTTTTCCCTTATGCATAAAGGACTTAGCAGTATTTTTTATTTGAGAACAGGTAGTTTTAGACTTGATTGATTATGCTGAAGTGGATCGGTGTGGTGGAAATAAAAACGATTGTTTTGGATGATTATTTTTTTCCATCTCCCTAAGTACAAAATGTGCGAAGATTTCTTGCTTTACACCGCGCTCGCTTTTAGCGTGAAAATCTTCAATGATAAATATACGCTTGCTGACTTTATAAAGTTCCTCCACGCCCCATCGTGCATGATAGATATCAATAAAATCCTGCGTGTTGCCGTATTGCTTTTGGTCGACAAGTGTTGTCCCAAGGCAATAAGTATTGTCGCCTATCTGATATTTGATAAGACGCATCCGGATCGGAACTATTTCAAGAGCAGGATGCTTAAGCATGATTTCCCGTCGTTTTTTTGAAGACGGATAGATGGTAGCGATAATATCTGTATCCCGGCTGGAAAAAAAATCCCTGATAACGGAGTAGCTATGTTTTTGTAAACGAAAAACAGCGTGAATCTTCGAATCAAAATGCTGATGAAGCATAACGTAGGAGAAATATCCTCTATCATAAACAACAACATCGTCCTTCTGCAACGTATGCAAGTGCTGTTGCGCACAAACCCGTTCATTTGCGTGTGAAACCAGATCAAAGTCAAAAGGCATCTGTGATTTTATCTGATAAAGACAGCTTATCAGTCCTTGTGGATAATTTGCGTTTTCCGATGGCAGTTTGTAATTTGAGGATAGTAGTGTTCGTGGAAGATTGACTTTGGAGCCATCTACCGCAAAAATCCTATGCCCCAACCATTTATATGTATTGTCTTCCTGGTATTGTTGCGCGTAAGTGGAGATAATTTTCCGATTGATTTGTTTGAATGCAGATTCATCCAATTTTATTCGTGCCGTACAAAAGGAAGATGATGCAATGGAGCCATTCTGCGGTAAAGGTAAGTCCAATCTGTCGCAACTGTCCCAAAGCTCATCAATTGTCGTACCGTAGCTTTGTGAGTTTTTTGAACAAACCAACCGAAAAATCAAAAGAATGATCAACATAGAGTTGATAACACGTTTTCTGACTTGCCACTGTTCATCATATTGAGAAGCAACTTCGCTTATGACATTAACAACTTTTTCCCATAATGCCACAAAATCGTCGCCAACTGAACGGGTATTGCTTAATTGAATGTCATTCCTGTATTTTTTTTTCAAAGCTGAAGAACTGTGGTAATTTGTAAGGGTATGCCGCCAGTCAGAATCTATTGAATATATGTAAATGTCTTTAATTGTCTGTTTACATTCGCCTAATTCCAACCGTCAAGATTTCTCGTCGCTTCGCTCTGTCGAAATGACAAGAAAAAGGAAAGATATGCCGTATTAGAGTACTTTCTCTGATTTAAGAACAAGGATTAACGAATAGCGATTTGGGACGTTGGGAAACCCGGTTTCGCTGATTTACTTCTAAAATCAAAAATCGTTAATCTGCAATCGTTAATCTGTTTACTGTCTCTAAATTGTTCTTCAAACGTTTAACTTCTTTTATACTTATAAAATAACATTTGCTGACTTTTGTCGGTATCAT
>DQIP01000084.1 GCA_020793565.1 Candidatus Methanovorans sp. | reverse complement strand
AATGAACAAAAAATGTTTCAATACTGGTCCTTGGAGAGGTTTTTCTCCTTTAAGTCGAGCAAAAATTAAGTACGGTTGAGACTTAATTGTCCTTTTGGCCTAAAGATCTTAGTGGTAACTATCTGATTTTAGTTGTAATTTCGTACTGTTTGCAAATATTGAGTTGCTTTATTTCTTGATTACCGAAGAACAGTATAAATATTTATGTGATGTCTGCGAATTTGGGCGCATATTCGTGTAGACCTGAAAATAATAAAAAGTCTCTCTCAAATACTGCCCTAAATCAATCCCGTGAAAAAAAACATGACATGGAGATTCATCGACACCGATAAAATCGACGGCTACTACAGCGCAGCCCTGTTCGAATCAATTGCAAAACATGTTGGCAGCGGCAAGGTTGATAATACCATTCTGTTCTGGCGTGTCCGGACCCCTTGTGTGTATCTTGGATACCACCAGTTCGTAGAAGATGAGATACACGAGGAATACTGCGCAGCTAATGGAATTCTGATAATAAGGCGTGTGCTCGGCGGTGGTTGTGGGTTCTGTGATGATGACCAGATACTGTTCTCAGTTATCGCCCGAGAGGACGATGGCACAATACCATTAGACATCCAGGGCGCGTATTCGCGTGTTCTTGCCGGGTTGACAAATACGCTCAATTTACTCGGATTTGACGGCGAACTCGAACCTGCGCGCAATGCGGTGTATTCAATGGGGCGCAAGATGTCTGGAAATGCACAGGGCAGGTTCGATGGTGCAGTGCTGGTTAATGGCAGTTTCCTGCTGGATTTTGGGTTTGATGAAATGGACAGGGTGCTCAAAAACCCCATAAAGAACCTTGCAGAAGGTGTCTGGAATGCACGGGACGGAATGATCACACTCTCAGAACTGCTTGGCAGCGCGGACTATGACATCAATCATGTGAAATCGACAATGAAAAAAGGGTTTGAGGATGCGCTTGGGGTAAAGTCACAGTGCGGTGTGCTGACAGATTCGGAGATTGGACTGGCAGAACAGTTGAGTGATAGGCACAGGAGCCGGGATTGGATATATCGGTTGGACGATAAGAGGCGAAAGCGACGGGCCAGGAAAATGTAGTTACAAAAAGGACCAAAATCCCGACGCTGCCATCCGCGCGAAGCGCGCATATCCCCACACATCACCATGAAAATGTATACGATGAATGATATTGGAATAAACGCCATATCTCGCATACCGTCATCAAACTTGGCATGTGCACGGGTCGGGGAAAAATAGTCTAAGGGATTTCACAAAATTTAATATACCCAGTTTTCGTTGTTTCGAAATCAGAAGCACATACAGGCGTGACGTGAAAAGTTCAGCGAATATATCTGGTGGGTAAATTATTTATTGGGAAATCCCTTATGTTGCACAGTTTTTCTTTCATTGCTTTTCATGTCATCAAGTTTATCCCGGATCTTTGAATTTTTTGTAACAAAGATCAGATACGGATACTTTGCTTCTGCTAACGTTAGCATAAGTTCCTTGCTTTAAATCCTCTGTCAAATAAAATGGGTGATATTGATTTTATCAATGGTTCAATCACACTCAAACACCAAGTAACAGTATGTGCCATATTTTGCATAATGTCTAACAGTTTAAAAATAAAAAACCGAATATGGCGACTTACTGATGAAAACTTAACAGTTCTTCGAAAATAATATAAATGCAAGATTATTTAATATATAAATTGTATTTGGAATTCGTGACCCCAGATACACTGTTGAATATAAATAATTCTCCCATTCAATTTATATCTTCTAAGATCGAAGATTTGATGTTTAAGACAACTTTTGATCCATTAACCGGAGAAGGAGATGTTATAGTCAATGTATCACTGATTAATGAAAAAGACCTCAGTGATGTAGTAAAGATCTATAAGATGGCAATTATGGGCGGCTTATCCGTAAGCCCCTATGCTAAACTATTGCATAGAGGTGATGAGATCGGAGACATAGTGATCGAAAAAGGAAATGTAGGAATTGCAACAGTTTGTAGTATTACTATTGATGGTGTCCTTCTAAAAGCCGGTATTCCACTAAACCCGATACTTGGGGGTATCGCCCAAATAAAAAAAGGTGCTCCGGTTCGTTTTACAGACACTTTGATGTATGCAAGTACGACCATTGATCCACTGGACGTTTTCATGTCACAAAAACAAACCTCAATCATCCAACTGCTTGAGACAGGTTCCGGAAATATTCTTGCTAATCTGCGAGAAGCTCCAATGGCTGCAAGAAATGATATCGAACGTACCCTTTCAGATATGATGGATGCTGGATTTAGCGGGATACTGGAGGTTAGTGAGCCTAATACGCGCATACTGGATGTGCCAGTTGAAAGGGATCATCTTGGAATTGCAGTAATTGGTGGCACTAATCCCATGGCATCTGTAAGGGAGTATGGAATACCAATACAAAATAATTCAATGTTCACAATGATCAATATTAATGATCTCATTCATATTAGCGAAATTGCAGCTGCTACATGGAAGTAGCAAAAACAATCATTTTGTATCCACTTCAAATCTAAGGGTAAATGACTGTATCTTGATATCGAAAGCCTGTTTCGGCACTTGATTTTTATAATCCGAATATGCATTTTACCCTGCTTTTTGAAATGGATACATCATTTTTTATCCTTACTCTGTAAACCGCCTTTTTGGTATCGCCATACTAACTATTAACTCACATTATGACCCATTTTCCAGTTTATTTTAATCGTCAAGAATCTGCTCAGCAACGTCCCTGTAAGCATCCATTACATAGTCAATGCCAGAGATCTTTGCAGCATCTTCTGTCAGTGCCATAACATCATTACGCCCGATCGTTGAAAGATTGAACTTTCTAGATCCTGCCATGAGTTGCTGGAGTCCAATCCTTGTCTTTTCAACATATGAATAAATACCAATTGCGCCAAGTGGTATTTTCTCAATTTCAGCACCATAGCGCTCTGCCAGCTCTTCGTAGTGCACAAAGATCTCCTCTGGCCTGTGACCAAACTCGGAAACGGTCTTTGGCAAATTATCTTCATTGAGCCACTTCCCAATGTTTTTACCAACCATGCCCGGAATCATTGCTGCACGACCCATGCATACGGCCTTGAAATATGGTGCACCCATCGCAAGTGCCTTATAGATTCCATCTTCGCTTGAAAAACCGCCTGCCATTGCAAGGTCGGGCACTCTCATGCCTTTTGCAGATAGTTTCTCTGCAAACTCATATACTAATGACTGAAGATAGAATGTTGGAATTCCCCATTCTTCCATCATAGGCCATGGACTCATACCTGTGCCACCTGGTGCGCCGTCGAATGTCAGAAGGTCTATTTTTGCTTCCGAGCAATATTTCATTGCCATTGCAGCCTCGACCATGGAGTAAGCACCGGTCTTTAGGGTAATCCGGTCAAACCCAAGTCCTCTAAGCCTGTCGACTTCTTCAAGGAACGATTCTTTTGTAACAAATCCAAGTCTTGAGTGGCGCTCGAATTCCCTGATAGCACCTAACTTATATGCTTCTTGAACGGCATGTTCTTCCGGATCAGGTGTTACTATATAACCGCGTTTTTTAAGTTCAATTGCACGATCGATTTCTTTTACTTTGATCTCGCCACCGATACATTTTGCACCCTGTCCCCATTTGAGTTCAATGGTGTTCATGTTGTGCTTACTGGAAATATATTCCGCCACACCCAGTTTTGTATCTTCTACATTCATCTGGACTAGCATTTTACCATTAGGACAAATGGCCACCACAATAATTACCTCTAACTCCATCTATGGAATGGGATCGGCCATGAAACAAATCGAAGACGAAGACCTTGTT
>DQIP01000085.1 GCA_020793565.1 Candidatus Methanovorans sp. | reverse complement strand
AGCCGAAGCGGGCGGCGATTTGCTGACAAAAAATGCATTATCGGTCATGCGGGACGAACTGTTACCCCTTTGTACGGTTGTAACCCCGAATACGAATGAAGCGAGTGCACTTTCCGGCATTCCCATTAAAGATCGTAACGATGCAAAACGCGCTGCAAAGGCCATTGCTGAGATAGGTGTTCCAACAGTGATAGTCACAGGTGGGCATCTTGATGCATCGGACGTGGCCTATGAATCCGAAAATGATACTTTTACAGTGATCCCGGGCGAGTTCATAAAAGGCGGTACACATGGTTCCGGATGCACATACTCCGCAGCGCTCACGGCATATCTGGCACATGGTCATTCCGTTGTAGAAAGTGCCGGATATGCAAAACGTTTTGTCGAGCATGCGATCAGGGAAAGTGTCCCCATCGGAACCGGAGTTGCTCCTGTGAATCAGGTGTCGCACATCCGAATGAACGCGGCAAGGTATGAGGTGCTTGATGAGACCAGGCGTGCTGTTGAGGTGCTCACAGGACATGGATCGTTTGCTAAACTGATTCCCGAAGTCGGGTGCAATATCGCAATGGCGGCACCGTATGCCTCTGGCGTACAGGATGTAGCAGCAGTTTCTGGAAGAATTGCAAGACTGAAAGGAAAAGCCGTAAATGTCGGATGTGTCGAGTTTGGTGCGAGCAGCCATGTTGCAAGAATCGTTCTTGCGGCCATGCAATTTGATAATAATATTCGGGCATCTGTAAATATCAGGTACTCAACGGATGTACTTGAAGTCTGCAAAAACATGGATCTTACAATCTCATCCTTTGACCGGGCAAACGAACCTGAAAAAACAAGCACGATGGACTGGGGAGTCACACACGCAATAAAAAAATACGGCAGTGTTCCCGATATCATCCATGATGCCGGAGGAGTTGGGAAAGAGCCTATGGTCCGGGTGCTTGGTGAAAGTGCGCTGGATGTTGCAAAGATTGCTGTGAGAATAGCAAAAGTGATGAATGGCGCTTGAATGTTGGAGGGATGCGCTGGATATGCGGCGTGTCATTGCACTGTACTAATATTTGCAGATGATTGATCTTTGAAAGATCAATTCAAAACATATTGCTATAGTAAGTGAAGTTATGGATCATATGCCATGAAAAAGAAAGGTCTAGCTCCGATAATTGATAATGGCACACGCATTCTCATTCTTGGTTCCCTACCAAGTGACAAGTCAATAAGTAAACAACAGTACTACGGAAATCCAGGTAACGATTTTTGGAGACTCATTCATGAGGTTATTGGTGAAGACATCATTACACTTGATTATGAGACAAAGATTCAAAGACTTAAAGAACACGAGATCGGGCTTTGGGACATCTTTTTGACAGGTGACAGGGATGGTAGCATGGATTCAAATATCAGGAATCAAGAAATCAACGACTTTTCGAATCTTAAGAAAGTTGCCCCGAATCTTCGACTTATTTGTTTTAATGGCAAAAAGGCAGGAGAATTTGAAAATATGTTCAGAGAATGTGGGATTAAAACAAAAGTCTTGCTCTCTTCAAGTAGTGCAAACAGAAGATATTCAAAGAAAAGGACAATGGAATGGCAATCAATTGTAGATTCAATGTAACTATCCAGCCACACACATACGTTATCAGTAGATTGAATTACCCCTAAATTGACAATTACATACAATTATCGACTAGATTTGAAATCGATGATCATATACTCAGTATTAAAAACTGAAAAATGTGACACAGTAGACACAAATAAGAAATAAATCGCAACCGGTGTCCGGTCTCAAGCATGGCTGAATAGTTACGATTCAAGTAAATAAATATATAAGCGCATAAACAGATATGTTACTTACTTGTTAACAATAAGTGCTTGCTCAACAGTATTTTTATAAATTTGCGCGGATACGGGGATTCCCGCAATAATTTTGAATTGAAATTGAGGATAGGGGGAAGAATGAATATGAATTGCAAAATGATTATTTTGCATATACTATTAACGGTTATGCTTATTAGCGCTGATTTTGCAGTTGCAACATCTATTACAGATCCAACAGGCGATTTTCTTTTTCCGGACATTTCTGGAGTCATTGCCACTGTTGACGAAGGAAATCTTAACATTGTGATTACATGTACCGATAAAATTCAGGATGATGATATCGCAGGGGCTGTATTTATAGACACAGATCGAGATTATTCTACAGGCTATATTTACAGTCAGGGATATGATTATGTATATCAGTTTTTTGTCATGCCCATTATTTACTCAGATCCGGTCAAATCTGTGACCCTTAATGATGATATGATAAGTACTGATACACTCAATATCGCAGGAAAACAGATCATTATTACAATTCCGTTAACAATGCTTACCAGTGATGACGGAAATGTGGATATTGTTGTTGCGACCCATACTCAAATTGTTAAGGCCCTTGATTTTGATCGTGCACCCGATTTCGGAGTACTGAATGTAAATGATGGTTCAGTTAAAATTCCATATCCTTCAAATTCAGATGCAGGTGGATCAATCACAGATCGATCAGGTGATTCAATGTCTTCAGACATAGTTGGCTTTGATACAAACGTGGAAAACGGGGTTTTGAATATTGTTGTTACCTACAATAAAAATATTGAGCCTGAAGACCTATCATATGGCGATGACCTGAATGGATGGATATTGATCGATACTGATCAAAATCTTGCTACGGGTTTTACCAATACGGAACAGGCACCACCCACATTTGGAATTGATTACCGTATTGAGTATACTATAGGTAGAATATTAGGAACCGATGCCAGTATTACGAAAATTGATCATGAATCCGATCTGGCAGAAACCGGATATGCACAGGCAACCGGAGTGCCTATTGGTGTACCATACAATGATGCAACTTTTAAAATTGTGGAAAATAAGGTTTTCATGGAAATCCCACTTGGTTTGCTTGGACACGATGAGGGGAACATGGATATTGTGGTTGATTCATTTACAATTCAAAGCGTATTGAGTGGCGACTTTGAAAATGTACCAGATAACGGGCAGGGCGCACTGGATACAAGCAGCGGCTCCATTAAACCACTGCTTAGTTGCACAGATTCGAAAGTCATTGTCACCGATCCAGCTGGTGATTCAACAGGATTTGGAGCAGATGGTGATGATATCACTGGAATTGATGCGTGCTATGCAGGAGATATCCTATTGGTCACAGTTACTTACAGTAGTCTAAGTCTTGACGATGGTGCAGTCACAACTATTGCACTGGATACTGATCAAAATCCTGATGGTATACCTGAATATGCATTTGTATATTCACTCTATAATGGAAAACTCGGAGCAAGTATATTTGGAGAAGCTGGGGGAAAATATACTGCAAAAGGTGTTGACCATTTGATTACAATGTCAGGTAACAAGATGTACATAAGCATCCCTCTTGAATTTTTAGGTAATGATGATCATTCAATGAATCTATATGTTGAAACCGCATTCGTTAGTAATAAAGCAAAAATACCTTCGTCAAATCGATCCAAATACGGAGAAGTATATATCTCTCCGGACAAATCCACTCGTACAATCTATGATCGTGCACCTGATAACGGTTATGTTACAATAGGCAGTACAAAAAATGATGTTGCAAATAACCCTACGAATAATAACCTTGCAAATGATAATCCTGTGGATGTAACAAAAGAAGAACCCGGATTTGAGTCAATTGCCTCAATCTCAGGATTGATAATGGCAGTGTATATTTTGAGAAGATGGGGGTAAAGTGACGTACAATTATTGTATCTGTCGGTAAATTCACCTATGAGGCAGGGGCACTCCCTCGCAGATGGCATAAAGTGCCGAATAAGAAAGAGCGATTACTCGCTCTCCCTCTTCTAAGAACGGTACGTGAAAG
>DQIP01000086.1 GCA_020793565.1 Candidatus Methanovorans sp. | reverse complement strand
AGGTCCAAGATTTTTGCACAATTATCCAATTGTTTTTGTGCATATTCAAACAGGTTCAATTCTTCCATTTATTTTGCCTCCAATTTCGAGTTCACTTATTATATTATATTCGGGAATAACATTTAGTCTATGTTAATCCCGTGGGTCCTTAGGCAATTAGTCACCTGCTTTATCATATATAAAGTGATTGGTCAGCAGAGGCACAATATGAGCTATTAAATATGAAAAATACCCTTGAATCTTAGACAACCAAACTCAAACGATGCAACAAGAACGTTCAACAGATCAAAGAGCGTTGTTCCGATGTCGGGCTTGTGGCGCGCAAGAGCGTGGCACGTTCCTACACCATGAACGCAAAATACAAAACGGTTTTTAAGCGGCGTTATATTTGCAGATATGAGAATTGCATTGTTGGATTTGAGGTTATAGGTTTGGCAGCAGTGGAATCCGCCGCCTGTCGCGGAAACGGATGTTCCGTTTTCTTTAGTTTAGGTCAATTGCTGTTACTTTCTTTTTAGTATCGGCACCCATGTACGCAGCATGTACGTATAATTTGCCTGTGGGTGTTCCTAAGTCGGTGCGCTGACGGCACTGTGCAAAAACTGATCGGTCATCTTGGAGTTTAGAAAATTGAAATTGTGCCATATGGTCTATCTTCATAATCAGACACTTGATAGTTGACGTGACACTAGCGTTGGCTTTGTGATAATAATTGGATTGTGGGGCGACTTTCTACACAAACTAACTTTTACACCGACAGGGATTATGTTCTGTTTTTGTGGACATATGGCAGAGTCTTCTTTTTGTCATCACAAGTTTTTCACAACTTCTAAATCCAATATTTCCTTACGTCTTTTCCAATCCGGCATAAGAACATCTATCATGTTATAGAATTTTTCATCATGATTTCTATGCTTAAAGTGTATCAGTTCATGTAATATTACATAATCAATACAAAATTTAGGGGCATCAATCAGTTCAGTATTCAGTAAAATTCGATTTTTGTATTCAATGCAAGAACCCCATCTGGCTTTCATTAATCGCATTGAAATTTCAGGTTTTTCTATATCGTATTTTTTAACCAATTTATAAGTTTGTTCCAAAGAATCATCAAATACACGTATCGATTTTTTTTTGTACCATTGCTTCATGAGTTTAGATTTTCTGGTCGTGTTATTTTTATCTTTAATAAACAGATTGAAAAAACCTCTTTGGCACTTAACACACTCTTCTTTGGATTCGATAACTTTCAGACGATACTGCCTTCCCAAGTATTTAAAAGTCTCACCGCTTACATATTCGCGTTCGAATTTAGTC
Organism: Candidatus Methanovorans sp.; assembly: GCA_020793565.1. Taxonomy (GTDB): domain Archaea; phylum Halobacteriota; class Methanosarcinia; order Methanosarcinales; family Methanosarcinaceae; genus Methanovorans. The sequence goes on along the minus strand of DQIP01000086.1, from coordinate 2,674 downwards.
TCAGGCAGGGTTTTTTTAAAGTATTCTGTGTTTTTTAAAATCCATGATGCTTTTTTTCTTACAAATTTGTTTACTGTTTCAATTGGAACATCAGGATTCGCAGAAACTTCGACTAATAAATTAGGTTTTAAGTTAAGGTTGATATTGGATACATTCTTTCTTGTAAGCGTATATTCGATCTTATGTTGCCCATAAGTAATTTCGTGTTTTACCATCTTCATTACCTAAAAGCGTCTAATTGAGATTGATTTTATAGTCTCAATTATTTTGTCGATCTGCTCAACCGGAAGTTCCAAATTATGTTCCTTTTTGAAATCATATAAAAGGTCGTCAATTTCCTGAGCAATTCTGTTATGAATGTCAGTATTGTCATAGAAATCAACTTTAACGTGTTTGTTAATAATTGATTTTACTTTTAAGGATAAATCTGCGATAGAGTTGTTAAGATCTTTTCCTGTATTGTCTTCATATACTAACTCTGTTATAACCCCATAGAATGCCTGAGCGTGCGGATTATTCTTAATGCTTGAAGGGTATGCAATTCCGGAATCTCCTTTTCTGTAATCCGCTACAATTTCTTTCATTTTATCCAGGTATTCCCCTTCAGATATTCTTGCTTCCCTGTATGCTTCAAGAACTTCGTATACTCTTTCAGAGAACTTTTTGTAAAATGCAGGGTTTTCATTCCATTTTTCACTGATACTTTTTGTTATTCTTGAATTTATTGCATCGGCTTTTGCTCGTTTTGAACCAAGACGTTCAAGTTCTTTCTCAAAATTGATTTTATCGAGAATATCCACAGGATTCGTAATTCTAATTACTTCTTCTGCACAAATGTAATTATCAATCAATTTTTGCATATGCGATTCGTATTCTTTGTGATCGATGCTATCAGAATATCTTAATTTAACCGATCTTCTCAGTTCCTGGTAAAATTTCAAATCTTTTTTATAAGAGTTCAATTCATCCTTGCCTAATGCATTATACACTTGTTCTGATTCAAGCGCAATTGACAAATATCTGCCAAAGTGGCTAAGTACATTGTAAAAATCATCTCTTATTTCGCGTTTTACCAATAGAACTTCATATTCCTCAACATCGTTTTTGTTTTTCACAGGAATGAAGATATTGATGAGGTCTGTATAATATTGCCTCAAAGAACCGATTATGCTGATAATATCGTATAATGAACCTTTTAAGTCTTCGGGATCAAAGTTTTCCAATCCTGCTCCCGAATACATATCCAATGCTTCGTCAAGGTTCTCCAACAATCCCCTGTAATCAACAATAAATCCAAAATCCTTGCCTTCATATAATCTGTTTACACGGGCAATTGCCTGTAGAAGTGTGTGTTCTCTCATCGGTTTATCTACATACAAAACCGTTGCTCGCGGAGCATCAAAGCCTGTCAATAGCATATCAACAACAATTAACAAGTCAATTTCATCACCATTGACAAATTCATCTTTAATTAAGTCCACATACTTTTCTGCATCGCCATATTTCTCAATCATCCTGTCCCAGAATATTTTGACACGATCTTTTGACTTCCGGTCAACAGCTTCATACCCATCCCGATCATCCGATTGGGAAATTACAACTCTGCAATTAACATCTTCCAGTTCTTCAAATGCTTCAAGATAGCGGATTGCTTCTATTTTGCTGCTTGTTGCAAGCATTGCCTTAAAACCGGCATTTTTTGTTTTGTAATTATCAACATAATGCTGATTAATGTCAAATGCAATCAGTTTTATTCTTTGATCTGATGAAGCGATCTTTTCAAATCTGCTCCATTTTTGTTTTACTTCTTCTTTTTGTTTATCATTCAAATTCCTTGTGATCATATCGAGTCTATGGTCAATCGCTTTTTGATTGACTGTCTGCTCAACCATTTTACCTTCATAGAGAAGAGGCACAATTGTTTTGTCCCTTACACCATCGACGATTGTGTATGTATGAATCAGCTTGCCGAACCTGATCATGGTGTTCTTTTCTTTTTTCATTAAAGGTGTGCCGGTGAATCCCAGATAGCAGGCATTCGGGAAAACATTCTTCATTTTGATGTTTAGTTCTCCGTATTGTGTCCTGTGTGACTCATCGACCAGAACAAATATGTCTCTTGAGGTCGCAGCTTTCGTTTTTTTCGACGCAGTATCAAATTTATGGACAAGGGTTGTGATTACATCAGCATTGTTGTCTGCGATTAGTTTGATGAGGTGATTGCCGGAAGTTGCCCTGCTGGCTTTTAATCTTGTGTGGTTGAAAGTATCACGGATTTGCTTATCCAAATTTTTACGGTCAGTAACTACGATCACCCTAGGACGTTCCACAGGCAGTTCTGATAATAAATATTTTGCCAGCATCACCATTGTTATTGATTTGCCCGACCCCTGGGTATGCCAGATAACTCCTGATTGGCGGTTGCCTTCCTCGTTGTATGTGTTAATTGTCTTGATGATCTCCCTTACAGCAAAGAACTGCTGATATCGGGCTATTTTTTTCGTATCCAGATCATAAACAACAAAATATTTTGTTATATCCAGTAGCCGTTCAGGATGGAACAATGAAACAATATTTTCATCCTGCACAGTTATTTTCCTGCCTTTGACAACTTCGCTCAGGACATTCTGGTGCCACGATTCATCCTGTTCGTTCCAGATCGACCAGAATTTTG
>DQIP01000087.1 GCA_020793565.1 Candidatus Methanovorans sp. | reverse complement strand
TGAATAACGCCACTCCACCCTTTACCTTTTGGTAGTATTTTTCTTAAAACATTGCAGTTATCATCTATGTGTTTAATGCCACAATATATCAATCCAATTTATCTGTGCTTCAATCTTCTGTTTTGAATAAACATCATCTGAATCAAGAATAGCAATATATTCACCACTGCTTCTTCGTATGGCAATATTTTTAGAGGCTGAAGCTCCCACATTGTTTTTGTTAAATATGCATATCAGATTAGAATTAATAAGTTCGTTTAGGATTTCCTTTGTACCATCATTGGAATTATCATCTACAATAATAACTTCAATATTAGGATATGTCTGATTCAAAGCACTGGAAATTGCAGAACCAATATATTTTCCATTATTATATGACGGAATTATGATGCTAACTTTTGGTTTTTTTTCCATACTATCAACACCACGATTTCAAATATTATTAACCTTTTTTACCATCTGAACTTGTTTTTTTAACTTTTGAATATTAAATGATTCCTGATATTTTTCGTTTCTTATGGAATGTTCACTTGTCTCTTTGAAAATCTCCTTCAAAACACGCCCATCCATATCGTCTGGAATTGGCGATCCAAAAAGATGCAAGATTGTTGGAGCAATATCGTATATGCTGGCAGTTTTAAAATTGCTACATTTAATATCTGGTCCATATGCAAGGAGTATCCCATCAATTTCATGGTCTGCTTTTTCGAAAGTTTCATTACTTATAACTTCATCACTACTATTCTTTGACAATTTATATCCCTCACACGGAATGAGGACCGCATCTGGTGCTTCATCTATAAATCGCCCTGAAAATAAATCTCGCTTGATGTGAATTTCTTTGATAACATTCCGTCCATTTTCCGGATCTTTCAAGTTCTGGATTTTATTAATAATTTCGTCATTGCCATCATTTGAGGTGAAAAAAACCGTGCCAAATCCATTCGAATAAGCCCTTGAGTTCTCTTTTGATATATCCGTGACAATATTTGTCTCGCCTGGTATCTGTTTTGAGATAAAGTCGTTTACTTTATTCGGCAATCTCTTATATAACTTTAAAAGCCCCATCTTTTTAATAAATTCAATTGCGTTGCTTTTATTGATACCTATTTTGAAAACTATTTTTTTGTTTAGTGACTGGTCTTTCTTAAGAACCAAAAATTTATGTGCATATAATAGTTTATTTATATCAACTGTTTTGTTTATTTGATTGAAACCATGATCGGATACAATGAACAAATTGATTTTTTCAGCCTGTCTTTCTATCTTTTCAACAACCTCTCCCAAAAATGTATCGATATACTTGTAGTATTTAAGTAATTCATCCTGATCCCAATAAATATGTTGTATTCGATCGGTACCGATGAAAACATAGAACATGAGGTCCCATTCTTTTTTATCGAATAGATGGTTAAAAAGTTTCATCCGATTATCTGTCATCTTGTATAGCTCATCCAGGAACCTTGTTTTATTTCCTGTATATTCGCCCCAGCTTAATTCAAACCGATAATCAGGAAATTCATCTAAAAGTTCGTCCTTTATTTCAGATGGATGGGCAAAATTAGACTCCTTTGACGGAGTGTACATTCCACTAACCATTATTCCATTTATTTTTTTTGGAGGATATGACACTGGAAGATTGATGACAATTGATTTTTTATTTTGCAAATAATCCCATATTTCCGGTTCCTTTTTGTCTTTCGATTGATAAAGCCTGAATTTTTCATTCTCAAGTTTTAAAAATCCAAAAATACCATGTTTAGCAGGATTTTTTCCTGTTGTCATTGATGTCCATGCAGGAGGGGTAATTGGTGGATATGTACTTTTTAAATTTCCCCAGGAACCATTATCCATTAGTTTTTTAAAATTAGGTAGTTGGTTGCTTTCTGCCCATGGTTGAATCAATCTCCAGGTTGCGCCATCTAAACCTAAAACTATCATTTTATTATTGTGATGTTCCATGATTATTTCCTCAAATGTTTTTTTATAATTAACTCAATTATGAAATTGATTAGTGTTCCTGAACTAGCCAATTTTCAAATTCACCATTTGAATAAATTATATTTACCGATGCATCATTTTCGATAACTTCTTTATTATATCTCGTTGCAATATCCCAAACTTCCTCTGGGAGAACTTGATAATTGATTTCCATGTGTTTATTATATATTGTGTAAAACGATTCATTAAATCCAATCTTATTTTCTACTGCAACGCCTAAAGAACTATATTCATCAACCCCATAATGATTTGGGAGAGTTGCTCGGATGTATTTAACCCGGTTTTTTTTAGCTCCTTGTCCACCAAAAAAATAAATGCTATTTTTGTAAATATTTGTTCCACTCACAAAATATATCATATTATTCTTATGTGTTAGAATCCATTTCAATCCATCGTGCTCCATAAGTGTCATCTGGCTGTTTACAGATGATTTTACTGGCCCAGAATATACATTAAATACAAAAAAAGATGATAAAAACATTATTGTGATAAAAGCGATGACTACTCTTTTTCTGTCGATATTGATTGTATCAATAAAAAATAAACCACAAGTAATTACTGAGATCATCACCGAAAATCTAAATACTCTAACTATATTGAATTCCACGAAGTACGTAACTGTGAAAACCACAGCAGTCAAAAATCCAGATATTTGTAAAAACATATAAGTCACATTATTCAAAGAATTATTTTTATGTAGCAATAATTTACGTAATGTGATTATTATAAAAAGTGTGGAGATTCCAATAAGGATAATTAAATGCCCATATTGCCAAAAAAGATATTTTATTGTGGTATAAAATGATAATTGTGCTGTTGAATAAACATCCATGTAAAACGACGCAATTGAAGTTTCAGATTCAATAAATAGTGAATTATAAATATTTCTAGTAAATCGCTGTATGCCGATAAAAGATAAGTACCAACTAAGAAATACTGTGAATATAATTATGATTGTGTTAATCGGCTTTGTATACAAATCTGCTTTTGGAACAAAATTTGTGACAATTGCATAACATGATAGCATAATAATCAAAAAAACAGCAGTCATTGGATGCATATATATAATCAAAAAAGCTAAAATTAAAATTATGATAGAAAACTCCATAGATCTTTTTTGTTTCCATATTTTATATTGAATGGCACCTAAAAGAAGTGGGACTATGATTATGCTCCATATTGATGGATGCACTCTTAAATGAAAAAGTGAAAAAATTAGTGTCAGAGAAAATGAAGTGATAAGTAATCTTTCCCACATGTTATTCAACATAGAGGAAGATAAAAAATAAATGAATAGGGGGAAAGATAGTGAAAAAAAAACATATATAATAGTAGAAATATTTTCAAGTGAAATATTCGCAAAATAAAATATGATTACTCCAATTAAATGCAACATTGGATAATAATTATTGGTGCCTATGTTCCCATTTATTATAATATCTTTCATGTACCCTATATGGGCTAGAACATCTCCCTCGCCTCTCCCCTCGAGCCAGTATCCGTGTAGATTACTTAGTGATAAAAAAACACCATTTGCCAATAAAATAAGAATAATGGCAGGAACAAATGATCCTATTTTTTCAGTCCTATTCCAAATACCCTTGAAAATTATAGAAAACCCCATAAAATAAATTAATATAAATAAAAGAAAGAAGTAACTAGGAAATGCATTGTATATGGTCAACTCATATCCTGTTGCGTTTGGTGTTTTATAAATTATATAAGCTATAGTGAACAATGCGAGATATCCCAGTGATAAAAATATCTTTGATAAATTATCAAATTCAAATGTTGTGGTAATATCCCTTAATATTTTCATTTGATTACTTTCCTATTATTTCGTCATACATTTTCAATGTCTGCTTAACAATTACATCTGGATGATATTGCTTTTGTGCGATTTTTCTGGCACATTCGCCCATTTCAATTCTTTTTGCCTTATTATTTAGCAATTCAATCGTGTATTGCGCGATTGTTTTTGCATCTTTAGGATCCACAAGATAACCCGTCACACCATTTTTTACCAGATATTCATTACTTTT
>DQIP01000222.1 GCA_020793565.1 Candidatus Methanovorans sp. | reverse complement strand
GGTTATTATATATTGAATTTTCGGTTTTGGTGTTTTTTGAAGAATAAACGGTTTATAGGGTGGCTGAATAGTTACAATTGGTGATTGAATGATTGAAACTATTTATGAATTTAAGAGTTCTGATACAAAACTGGTTGAGAAGATCGTAAATGATGATAATGTCCACATAAATCACATCATACTGGAAAAGGGACAGAATATGCCTGAACACTTTTCCAATTCAAATGTATACCTTATAGTCGTTCAGGGCGAGATGAGGTTGTCATTGGGTGATCAGGAGGCACATGATTATCCGCACGGATCAATAGTGAATCTTCCATATAACACAAAGATGCTGATACAGAATGTAAGTTTACCGATTATGGAATTCTTTGTTTTGAAGTCCCCGAATCCCAAAAATTTCAACGAATGAGTCCGGGTACATGCTGATACAACCATAACAAGCCGGAACGTATTTGTATAGATGCTTTCGATAAAATCCCAATGTACGATCCATGTTGCAAGACCCAGCGCATGTGGGGAACACGACCATATACCCCTGTAACCCAGTTCGTATAAATATGGTCTCTTATTTGATCGAACAGGAACACGCGCGCAGAAACCAGATAATGATAAACATCTCCGGTGTATGTGTGCTATTTATCATTATTTAATTTTTAACCGAACACTAATGGTACCAACATGTATATATGCACTAATGTCACACATTATCTTAATAGTTTAAATGTAAGTGGGGATAAGATACGATATATATGATGCAGAAATGCTGTTTAATCCTTCAGAACAATGATGTAAAATTATGCACAGTATTATCCGTGAATACACGAATGGTTTTTGCATCAATGCGAATATATGCCTAATACCTGATTAATTTTAGTATATTGACGTAAAGGGGAGGTGAGATCAATGGGTGTTTCGGAAATCGGTGAAAAATATCGCTGCAACATTTGCGGCAATGAGGTCAAAGTCACAGAAGTAGGCGGCGGTGCTCTTGAATGTTGTGGGGATGAGATGGAATTGATCGAATAATTGGAGTATTTCAAAAGGTGAATATACATGAAATGTTATCAATGTGCCAGGATGGGAAAAGATACTGACGCAGTAGCGATCTGTATTGTGTGTGGAATGGGTCTATGTAATGATCATTTGAAGAGGGAGGAGATTCCTGTATGGGATGGGGATTACCCTGTGCGGTTAAAACCGGATGTGGAGCATATACTTAGAATTGTATGTGAACCGTGCCATGCAGCGCTGCTGGAGAATTTTTGAGGTGATTTGATGCTAATATGTTATGACTGCATGGAAGAAGGCAATAATAATGAAGCAGTAGCAATTTGTATCGTGTGTGGAAAAGGCCTGTGTGATGAACATGCAAAGAGGATGGATCTGCCCGTATGGAGTGGAAATTATCCAGCACCTGCGAAAGTATTGAAGAAGGAACTTCCAAGGATCATGTGCAATTATTGTATTGAAAAGACATTGGTAGACGCATTCGACTAATCAATAACTATAAGAACTATATACATAAAAGAACTTAATAACTTAATAAAATGGAGATAATTATTCATGAGCGAACACGAAGACATACTGGAAAGCATGAACAAAAAGATGGGATTTACCCCCCCTATCCTGGATCGGCTCGGGGAACTTGACCCGGATTTTTTGTTAAAGTATAAAAGGTGCGACCATAAGATGCTATCAGATGGTGCGCTTTCCGGCAAAGTAAAGAGATTGATGGCTCTTGCAGTTGTCGCATCCAGGCAGTGTAATGAATGTACGATATCCCAGATGAAAAGCGCAATTAACGCAGGCGCGACAAAAGAGGAGATCATGGAAACAATGGACGTAATTTTCCTGACAGCAGGTGCCCCATCAGTTGCAGTCTGCAAGGATGCATTAGAGATGTTGAAGTAGCTATCGAATCGAATTTTCGATCCAATAGCGTACAATTGTTAAAAATAACCAATTGGAGGTACAATATGACCGAAAGTCTGTTTTGCGGGGTCAATGATCCCGCAGACGCATCAAACCTTACGGATATGGAAAAGAAACATGTGCCTGTAATAGAGGCACCTGATACCGTAACCGCAGGCGAGGCGTTTGAAGTGACCATAAAGGTTGGAAGCATGCCACATGTAATGGAAGAAGCACATCACATCCAGTGGATCGATCTTTATTCCGGTAGTAATTTCATTACCAAGGTGATACTCACGCCTGTATTCATGATCGCAAAAGCGACTATTAACATGGTCAAAAGCGGTGCACATGAGACTACTACCCTGCGCGCTGTAATTCGCTGTAATGTTCATGGGATGTGGGAATGCGAAAAAGTGATCACAGTCAAGTGATTCCTTATCCCGATCCTTATTTACATACCGGCATTCAATTTTCACAAGGGGTTTATTGGTGAATACTTAATGGGACCGATTACGTTACCATATAATATGCTAAAGGAGCGATGATGTCTGATAATTATAATCATAATGACAATGAAAGATCCATAAAACTTCTTGGTATATCCGGAAGTCCAAGGAAAAAAGCAACCGATTATGTTGTAAATGAAGCATTGAGGTTTGCGGAAGAGAAGTATTCGGTTGAGACCGACTATTTTTCTGCGAGCGGGAAAACGCTGAAATTCTGCATCCATTGTGATTACTGCGTCCGCAAAAAAGAGGGATGCATTCATAAGGATGATATGGTCGGGTTGTATGAGAAAATGATCCGGGCAGATGCATGGATAATCGGGACGCCCGTATACCAGGGAACGATCAGCGGTCAGACAAAGGTTATGATGGACAGGTGTCGCGCAATCGTTGCACGCGACCCAAAGGTATTTTTGAACAAGGTAGGCATGGCGGTAGCTGATGGTGGTGATCGTGTCGGCGGGCAGGAACCTGCACTCCAGACCATCCTCAATTTTTATATAATAAGTGAGATAATACCGGTTGCAGGCGGATCGTTCGGTGCAAACCTTGGCGGAACATTCTGGTCCAGGGATAAAGGGGCAGAGGGTGTTTCAGAGGATAAGGAAGGGCTTCGTAGCCTGTATCGTTCAATGGATAAACTGATCAGTACTGCAAAGATCATGAAAGGCATTCAATAAGTGGAGACGTTGCCTGTGGATTTTACCGCAAATTTAACTGAAATAATACCGCGAACCCATAATGTTAAGAGTTTCAGGTTCAGCAGGCCTGCCGGATTTGATTATAAGGCAGGACAGTACATTTTTGTAACACTTACGGTTTCCGGCGAAATTGTGCGCAAGCCTCTTACAATTTCCAGCAGCCCGACTGAAAATGATCATTTAGAAATCACCAAAAAACTCACAGGTCATGATTTTTCCAATACTCTTGATGCGATGGTTGTTAGTGATGTAATGGATATCGATGGCCCCTATGGGAATTTAACATTCGGGGGGGAATATAGTAACATTGCGCTGTTAAGCGGTGGTATCGGGATCACGCCAATGATCAGCATCTGTAAGTACTGTACTGATACAGGACTTGATACGAAAGTTATCATAATTAGCAGTAACAAAACGCAGCAAGACATTGTTTTTAGGAACGAACTTGACCAAATTGAACAAAGCAACACTAACCTGAAGGTCGTTTACGTACTGACAAGAGCCGATGACGACTGGGAAGGATTTCGGGGACGAACCAGTGAAAGCATGATTATACGCGATATCCCGAACTACAAGGATTATGTCTTTTACCTGTGTGGTCCTCCTGTGATGCTTGGTTCAATGGTAGCGATATTGGATGGTCTTGGAGTACCAAAGGAGCGGATCAAACAGGAATCTTTTGTAGGCTATTGAATTATTGGTATGATCTAACAAAATAATCAGATACACGTGAAAGTTTAAAATTATAAATATAAAATATGGACGTAAAAGTGGAGGTACATACTATGGTAAACCTGAAAGGAACACAAACTGAAAAGAATCTGTTGACCGCATTTGCTGGTGAGTCGCAGGCAAGGAATCGCTATACGTATTTTGCATCTGCAGCGAAAAAGGCGGGATATGAACAGATCGCAGGAATCTTTTTGGAGACTGCCGATAATGAGAAAGAGCATGCAAAAAGGTTGTTCAAATTCCTCAAAGGCGGGGAAGTGGAAATAACAGGCTCATTCCCTGCCGGTGTTATCGGGGATACGAAAACGAATCTTGAAGCGTCAGCAGATGGTGAGAACCATGAACATACACATATGTATCCTGAATTTGCCGAAATTGCAGAAAATGAGGGTTTTTCTGAGATCGTATCGGTGTTTAAAAGTATTGCTGTGGCAGAGAAGGCTCATGAGGAACGATACCGCGCCCTGATCAGGAATATCGAAAATTGTATGGTGTTTAAGCGGGATACTGCCATAAAATGGAAATGCCGCAACTGTGGTTATGTTCATGAGGGCATAGAAGCTGTGGAAAAATGCCCGGCATGTGCGCATGATAGGGCATATTTCGAGGCCTGGACACGAAATTATTGAATAATTACAGGAACAGGAATTGCAAAAATTGACAAACGGAGGAAGGAAATTGAAACGGATCGCATGGGGAATTACGGGATCGGGTGACCTGATACATGATACTTATGATGTGATGGTTGACATTAAGAATAAAACCGAGATTGAGATAATGGTCTTTTTGTCGAAAGAAGGTGAAACAGTGATGAAGTGGTACCATATGTGGGATGACATACAGCGTGATTTCCCCAATTTCAAAATCGATGCCGGTCCAAATTCACCTTTTATTGCCGGCCCACTTCAGGTAGGGTATTATGATTTCCTTTTGATCGCACCGGCAACAGCTAATTCAGTTGCAAAGATGGTACACGGGATTGCAGATACACTTGTCACCAATACTGTTTCCCAGACTGCAAAAGGCGATACCCCAATATACATACTGCCTGTAGACCAGAGTCGGGGCACGGTGAAAACCTATTCTCCAAAAGGAAGGGAGATGGAACTTAAAATGCGTGAAGTCGATGTGTCCAATTCAGAAAAACTTGCGCAGATGGAGAATATCACGGTTCTGGAAAGCCCGGACGAAATATATGATATCGTAGGGGTTAGCCAAACGTTGCGACGGAACACCAAACTGTAGTAGTGTCGTGTCAACAATGCAATATTGCAAAACGGAAGGGGTTAAGGCAAATGTGAAAAACGGTGCGACCATGCGCGCTTAAGCGCGGCATGTTCCAACACCATAAATATGAAATACAATACTCTGGAATACCTGTAAAAAAATGCAATTTTCGTATCCGCTTCAAATCTAAGGGTAAATGACTGTATCTTGAAATCGAAAGCCTGTTTCGGCACTTGATTTTAATAATCAGAATATGCATTTTACCCTGCTTTTTGAAATGGATACCAATTTTCCAGTTATTAACTACTCCGCAAGTATAATTCACAGTTATCTTGCAATAAAACCGATGCATGAAGGTTAATTGATAACCAAGAGTTACAAAAAACTGACGAGGATTAGTATATATCCTGACAAAAGAACCATCCGCTCCGGCCAGGCCAATTTTTAATGGAAAATATGGGGCGATTTCAGTTGGGGGTTTTCAGGCAGCCCCTAAATCACAAGCCGCCCATTTTGCCAGTCATTGATTATCTTGACTGCCGCCCTTGTTTCATCCACCTCAGCCTTTTTCTTCAGGAAATTACTCTGTTTGCCAATGAGTTCAAGCACCCCATAGGAATCCTGTTCCTCTATAGTAATATTGTAGGAAGATTCCAGAACTGTCTTGTTTTCAGCGCATATTTTCCCTATTATCGTCATGGCCACGCCGATGGGATCTTGCAGGTGTGTTGAATCCCTCACTGCAAGCAGACCCTGTATACACTCATCGTTCTCACCAAAGGGAATCACCCCCGGTGTATCAATGAACTTGATACGCGAACCTGCATTAATGTGCTGCACTCCTTTTGTATGGCCTGATATTGAGGATGTGCCAGCTCTGTGTCTCCCGGTCACGGCATTGATCACAGATGATTTGCCTGTGTTGGGATAGCCAAGGGACCCGACCAGTATTTCGCCTCCTTTCTTGTTGGCGGTTTCAAGGATCTTATGTCTTAGGATCGTTGTTCCTGACTTGTTCTTACTGGACACAAAGACTGTGGGTGCAATTTTTGACAGGCGGGATTTTGTTCTCTCAAGGGGTTGTTTTGATACAAGATCGCATTTGTTTAAGACTATTATAAACGGCTTCTTTGCACGCACTATATCACGCTCAACCTCCATGTTTCGTGTCTCGTCGGGAAACCGGGCATCTACTACTTCAAGAAGGATATCTGCTTTTTTTATTACATCCCTTGATATCTTCTTGTAACTTGTCATGCCGGGTCTATGATGTATTAGAATATAAGGATGTACCATAAGATGGCGTATACCCAAACTGCCATAATTGGGGTAGCAGTGACCCCAAGAGATGTGTTTTTACAGAGGAAGTCACCACCTAGTGTCGTGTCAACTATCAAGTGGCGTATTATTTTGCCGAAACTAAAGAGATCGGAGCACCAGTTCCCATCATAGGTGGGACATTTCACTACTGCCAAATCCACAATCCAAACATACAATTCTAAGATATGCAAATACGACACCGCTTGAAAACAGTATTGTATTTCATATTTATGGTGTTGGAACATGCCGCGCTTAAGCGCATATGGTCGCGCCGTTTTTCACATCTGCCTTAAACCCTTCCGTTTAGCAACATAGCATTGTTGACACAACACTAGTTACTAAAACAGCCGATTTACAGGATACCCCCCTCTTCCCCAATCACGACCCCGGTCTTTAGAGGTTTCCGGACCATTATCACAATGATCGCGATCACTGCCAGACACACGATTATGATACAGCACCCAACAAACACATCATTGACCTGTATTTTTCAAGCGTTTCCCTACAATATTCGGCCATATCGATGCTGATATGATCATGCCCAGAATGAACACAAAGACCGCACCTGCCGCAATATCTACCTGTGTGTAGAGTGGCGTAGTCATTACACTGTTCTTAAATATTGCCAGCAATATGAATATAATTGACAAAGCAACAGATGATACAAAACTTGCGATCAGGCTATATTTTCCGATCCTTTTATTAACAAAATTTTCTTCCATAAATATCACCACATATAAATTAAATTTACCAGCATCACTTTATTCTGCTCCTTTTCATTAGAAGTGAGTTCGTCGTCACCGATACCGAGCTCATTGCCATGAATGCGGCTGCAAGTGCGGGTGTGATCAGTATCTTGTGTACAAACGGATACAACATGCCGGCAGCGATCGGTATGCCAATACTGTTGTAACCGAATGCCCAGAACAGGTTCTGTTTGATCTTTTGCATCGTAAGATCACTCAGGCGAATTGACGCCACCACATCCAGTATGTCATTCTTGATAAGCACGATCTGTGCGGATTCTATTGCAACATCGGTTCCGGCTCCCATAGCAATTCCTACATCTGACTGCATCAGGGCAGGTGCATCGTTGATACCGTCCCCAACCATTGCCACAACCTTTCCCTCGTTCTGGAGTTTCTTGATCTCGGCTGCCTTGTCTTCAGGCAGGACTTCGAACAACACGCGATTAATACCGACTTGCTGTGCAATGGCATATGCCGTTCTTTCATTGTCGCCTGTCAGCATTGCAACTTCTATACCGTTTTTGTGAAGTTCTTCAACAGCTTCCTTTGAATTTTCTTTGAGTGTGTCGGCAACTGCAACAATACCAATGGCTTCATTGTCAAGTGCTATGAGCATGGCAGTCTTTCCCGAATGTTCAAGTATTTCCATGCTTTTGTCAAGTTCAGCAACATCGATATTGTTGTCAGCCATGAGCTTGCGTGTGCCAAGCAGTATTCGATTGCCTTCATATTCTGCCTCAATACCATGACCGGCAATGGACTTGAACGAGTCGGCATTTCCAATCTTAATATTACGCTGTATTGCACCACTTACAATCGCTTCACCAAGCGGATGTTCCGAACCTTTCTCGGCAATTGCCGCAATTTGCAATACCTCCTCATCCGGGTAGTGTGATGTTGATATTATATCGGTAAGTTGTGGCTCGCCTTTTGTGAGTGTGCCGGTCTTGTCGAATACGATTGTGTTCAACTTGTGTGCATTTTCCAGAGCCTTGCCGCCTTTTATGAGTATCCCGTTCTCGGCGCCTTTGCCTGTTCCAACCATGATTGCGGCTGGTGTTGCAAGACCAACCGCACAAGGGCAGGATATCACGAGCACAGTGATAGAGATGAGCAGGGAGAACAGGAATGGGCTAATTGATGAGAATGCTGCCGACTGTGCAATCCCGAACATCCCAAAGCCTATGAAGAACCAGAAGAAGAATGCAAGGAGTGATATTATGTGCACAGCAAGTATGAAATGGCCTGCCACTACGTCTGCAATTCGCTGGATAGGTGCTTTGGAAGTCTGGGCATTTTCAACGAGTTCGATTATCTGTGCAAGGGCTGTGTCTGCACCGACCTTTGCAGCCCTGAACTTGAAATAACCCGATTTGTTGATGGTTGCACCAATTACGGTGTCACCCCGGTTCTTTTCCACAGAGATGCTCTCACCTGTGATCATTGATTCATCGACAGCTGATGAGCCTTCGGTAACAACACCGTCAACCGGAAGCTTCTCACCTGGACGTACTACCACTATGTCGCCGACTGTCACTTTTTCAACTGGAACCTCTTTTTCTTCACCATCCACAAGAATATGCGCGGTCTTTGCCTGCAACCCCATCAGTTTTCGGATGGCTTCGGATGTCTTGCCTTTGGTCTTGGCTTCAAGGTACCTGCCGAATATGATGAATGTGATGAGCATTACTGCGGTATCATAATACAGGTGCCCGTAACCCGGACCAAGATTAAGGAACGTTGCTGCAACACTGATACTGTATGCAGCACCGGTTCCTGTTGCTATAAGAAGGTTCATGTCGGTGACACCGTGCTTTAATCCCCTGTAAGTTCCTGTAAAGAATTGCCTGCCGGGAAATAGCATTACTATGGTAGTCAGGACAAAGAGCACGATATTATTTGTTAAGAACGCGGGCACGAACGAAAGTAGATTCGGGAACATGCCAGTCATGCTTCCAAGTGTTATCGGTATTCCAAGTACGACTGAAATCATGAGATTGTTGCGCTGTTTTATAATTTCTTCTTCACGCGCCTCACGTTCGCGTTTTTCCATATCTTTCTTATAAACATTGGGTTGTGCTGTGTATCCGATCCCTTCAATGGCGGATATCATCTCTGCTATGGACACCTGTGATGAATCGTATTCCACCTGCGTTTTTGCAAGTGCGTAATTGACTGTTGCAGAATCAATACCTCTGAGTTTCTTGAGCACACGCTCAATGTTCCGGGCACATGCCGCACACGTCATGCCACCAATGTCGAACGTGATATTATCTTTAACAACGCCGTAACCGATGCCGATGATGGCCTTTTCCATCTGCCCGGGAGTGATTTGTGCAGGATCATAGGTCACTGATGCCTTTTCCATTGGCAGGTTGACAGATGCGGATGCGACCCCGGGTTGCTTTTTAAGTATTCTTTCAACGTTAGCAGAACATGATGCGCATGTCATGCCTGATATTTTGAATGTGCTTTCAACTGTGGTACCGGATCCAGAGCGCATAGTTTCATCTTCGTTACTATCTTCGATGATAATGGGACATACCTCTGCGCCCTCCGTTTGTCCGGATCCATGGCGCGCAATTTCATCTTCGTTATTATCTTCAATGATGATGGGGGATTCCCCTGCTTCTCCCGTTTGTCCGGATTCCGGGGCGTTTTCATCCCCGACCCCATAGCCGGCATCGACCACTGCTTGTTTAATTGAATCAAGGTCGATGACTTTTTCATCAAAAACTACGGTTGCATTGTTATCCCCAAGGCTTACGTCAACCGACTCGACACCGTTCAATCCTGATATGGCGTTTGTCACTGTTTTGTGACAATGCATGCATGTCATTCCATTGACGGCAATGACGATTTTCATAAAATTTTCACACCCCTTATGAAAGTAATGTGTTGGCAGTACATATTTTTAGTTCAGGTTATGCCTTGTATCCTGCATCAACAACTGTTTCCTTGATCGCATCGGTATTGGTCTTGCCTTCATCGAAATCTACAGTTGCCTGGCCGTCTTTAAGATTTACTTCAACACTGGAAATACCAGATACGCTTGAAATTGCTTTTGTCACATTCATCTGGCAGTGTTCGCATGTCATTCCTTCAATTTTGATTGTTTCTTGTGTCATTGTATTAACCCTCCAGTAACTATTATATTTTTCAAGTATAATACTATTTCCGAAATCTCAAATAATTTACATCAATCTAATAAAGTATCAAAGAAGTTGAGAGGAATGGATTATCTGGACAATGTTCATCTAAACGATACCTGATTCCCTAAATTTATCCTGTATATGGAAGATATTTCAGGGCTGAAAGCACATAAAGGTCATCATATACGAGACATGACCAAAAATATTAATATGTTCATACGAAATTACGGTATTCAACAATATCAATCCTTCTTTTTATATTTAAATCTATATTTAACCTTCTTTTCCCTGGATTTTTGAATTGCAGGACAGCCTCTATAATCTATAAGATTATGTAGTCCGGGTTAATATGAGCATTACAGGCTGTCCCAAAACCCACCTCAATTGAATAATTATTAGTTATAATTATCCAATTGAGGTAGGTTTTGAGACAGCCTGCTGAGTTCCTTATCGGCACCTGCATACGCATCAACTGTATCTGACAAAAGATAGTTGCAAAGTATTGCAGGATCTCATAAACAATTTTTTGATAATTTTCAATATTTGGCATCTCACTTATGTGCTCGCACTTGAACACTGATAACCTTTCCTGCAATTCTGTCGTCCATTTCAGGGTTGTAAAAAGAGTGTTCGGCAACGATCGTAACATCTCTGAAACCTGCTTTTGTGATCGTGTTCAGGTATTCTTGCTTCTCCAGGGCTCCGGCAATACATTCTGTCCACGCGTCTAAACTCCGTCTGACATCCCCCGGGAGTTCGCCTTCGATAACTATGTCAGATATAAGGATCCTGCCATTCGGCTTCAAAACCCTGAATACTTCCCTGAAAGTGGCGAATTTATCAGGTGAGAGATTGACGACGCAATTGCTCATAACAACGTCAATGGAACAGTCCTCAACAGGTAAGTTCTCTATTTCACCTGCCCTGAACTCAACATTTGTATAGTTGCCTTTCCTTGCGTTTTCTCTTGCCTTTTCAACCATCCCAGTCGTCATATCCACGCCAATAACGTTCCCTTGCTCACCAACCTTCCGGGATGCAAGAAAAACATCCACGCCTCCGCCAGAACCAAGGTCTAAAACAGTTTCACCCGATTTTAATCCTGCCAGTGCTGTCGGGTTGCCACACCCAAGTCCCATAGCAGATCCTTCCGGGATATTTATGATCTCTTGAACCGAATATCCTATTGACTTTGCCTGTTCAACAGGATCGGTGTCACATGAACAACATGAACAACAAGAATCCTCATTTGATGCGATCCTGCCATATCGATCTTTCACAAGTTCTTTAATCTCTTTTTTACCTTTCATAATGCATCTCCTATTTTTGAGGCGGCATCCATGTCCCATACATCCAGCCGTGTATCTGCTCATTATCGAACCACTTTCTTGAGACATAGTCCATTAGAAACATAAGGGATCCAATGATGAACACTTACCACATTCATGTGTTGATGATGCCGCCGAGCACAAGTATCCTGATAACGAGCGCGAACAATACTGCCTGATATGACAGATTGATCTCGCTACCTGTTATTTCAATTAATTTTGTAGTGAACGTAGTTATTCTTCCAACTTTTTATATGTACCTGTGGATGACAGGCAAATGACAAAAAGACTTGATATTTATAGACTGTCGGAAAAGTCCATATTTTGGGGGTCCTAACTTATTAAATAAATCATTCACAGCGCAGCATGGCGTTTTACTTGCAAATATTAATCAAACTGTTTCGGTTTCACCACTTTTCCGACAGTCTCATTTACAACTTGTTAAAATGGGCAAAACCGTATTATGGCAAACCGCGGTTTCAAAAACATTTGAAACCGCAACCTTTATCAATGATTTAATGCCTATTTTAATGTATGACATTCGATTATTTAATTCACCTGTTCACAGTCGGCATCCTGTCAATTCAGGAATATCTTGCACTTCATGTGCTCATATGCCTGATACCTGCATTTTTTTTAGCAGGTGCGATAGCCTCGCTTTTTTCCAGGGAATCTGTATTGAAATTCTTCGGAGCAGATGCTCCCCGGTATATTTCATATTCAGTAGCTGCCGTCTCAGGCTGTCTGCTTGCGGTATGTAGCTGCACGGTGCTGCCGCTCTTTGCAGGAATATACAAACGTGGCGCCGGTATCGGACCGGCAACAGCATTCCTGTTCTCAGCACCTGCCATCAACATACTTGCAGTTGTCTACACAGCCAAGATACTGGGATATGACCTTGGTGCTGCGCGCGCCGTCACGGCTGTATTGCTCTCAATTGTAGTTGGGTTATCCATGGCGTTTGTGTTTGAAAGAGGGACGATCGAGCGCAAAAAGATCGACACCTTCGGAGAAGAAAAGCACATGCACAGTACGCTGCTCTTTATCCTTCTGCTGGCAATACTCCTGGCAGGCGAGATTTTTTCGACCTGGACAATGAGACTAGCAGCATTGATCCCGTTGATCGCTATCACTGTATACCTATCATTACAATGGTTCACCCGCGATGAACTTTCCCACTGGATGGGAGAAACGTGGTTCCTGATAAAACAGATAACTCCACTTCTATTGATGGGTGTATTCTTTGCAGGGATCATTGTTGAGGTCCTGCCTCAGGAACTTGTTGCATCGTCTGTAGGCGGTAATTCCCTTTCTTCAAATCTCATATCATCGGTTGCAGGTGCTCTCATGTATTTTTCGACATTGACCGAGGTACCGATAATAAGCGCTCTTACCACTCTTGGAATGGGCAGGGGTCCATCGCTTGCAATGCTGCTTGCAGGACCGGCACTCAGTCTTCCGAACATGATCGTAATCTCCAGGATAATGGGTACGAAGCGTGCTTTTGTGTACATACTGCTTGTCGTGATGATCGCAACGGTTTCAGGACTGGCGTTTGGTTTTTTGGTTCATTAACAGGATGATACATGATAGTAACAAGAATATCGTACAAAGATGGCATGATCAATTATTGAAGAGGTTATGTTTAATATAATAGTTCGTAGCGATTATTAGTGATTAAAATGGTAAATATCACAGTAGATACGGAAAAATGTAACGGCTGCGGCGCATGTGTGGATGCATGCTACCGCAGGGTGCTGGAAATACATGATGGCACCTGTATGCCGGTAAAACCTGAAATGTGCCGGTTCTGCATGCTCTGCATTCCCGCGTGCAAACCAAAAGCGCTAAGCATTGTGATCTAAGAGAGGTTATGATCGAAAGGAGGAACCAATCAAATGTCAAACTGTTCATGTTTTAGTCCGGAAATGATGCGACAAGCAATCAAAGGTAAAAAAAGTTCCCTGCATAAGGCCCTATGTCCCGTGTGCGGGAAAGAGTATACGACAAATCAGAAAGGAGACGAGATTATCTGTTTTGACTGTAATAAATCTGGTAAAAGTAATGAAGGTAAAGGGAAGTAAAACTAATGAGGTCAAGAAAATGAAGATAGAGATACTGGGTACCGGATGTACAAAATGCAATAAAACAAAGGAGATTGTAGAAAAAGCGCTCTTAGAAAACGGAGTGGATGCCGAGGTCGTGAAAGTTGAGGATTTTGATAGTATCATCTCATACGGTGTCATGATTACACCTGCTGTGGTCGTTGATGGCGAGGTCAAGATCGCCGGAAGGGTGCCGGGTGTGAATGATGTAAAAAAATGGATTTCTTGAGTATTAAGTGTTAAGTATCCGTCACAGGGAGATGTATGTATGAGTTTTGAATATCACAATGAACTGAAATGGAGCGGCGAACATAAGGGCATCCTATCAACAGGGAAGGATAAACCTGATATTTCAGTTGCAACGCCGCCTGAATTCGGAGGGCACACCGGATTGATAAGTCCGGAGGATTTATTTGTAGGCTCAATGAACGTGTGTTTTATGACCACATTCCTTGCATTTGCAAAGAAAGCGAATATCACTCCTCTTTCGTATGAATCGATTGCTATCGGTTATCTGGAAAAGGTAGACGGTAAGAATGTTTTTACCAGGATCGTGGTAAAACCTAAGATCAGGGCAGATGCGGACAGTGATATGCTGCTGGCAGTGGTTGAACGGGTTAAAGACTATTCGATCGTATTGAATTCCATGAAGACCGTGGTCGAAGTAGATGTGAAAATTAATGTTTAAATAAATGCAAAAAGTGATAATATGACTGAAGAAATAAAATGTTCATGCGGAGACGCAACAGATGAAATAAAATGTTCATGTGAATCAGATAATGTAGGGATATTCCCGTGTGCAGGTGCATCGAATGTCGGGCAGATCAGCAACATGGTTGCTGTGAAACTTGCAAAAAAAGGTGTGGGCACGATGATGTGTACGGTCGGTATCGGAGGACACAGGTCAGGAATTGTGAAATCTGCTGAAGGGTGCGATTACATAATCGCTATCGACGGCTGTCCCCTGAACTGTGCAAAGGAGACGCTTGAGCATGCCGGGATACCTGTTAGCAAAAATATTGTTCTGACTGAACTCGGTATAAAAAAGAACCACGATCTGGACATCCTGCCTTCACAGGTTGAAGAGGCTCTGGCAAAGGTTGCTGATTGTCTGTGACTTTTTTGAAAGCGTGAAGAGAAAGGTAGTGAGATAAGGGACTATTTATATCTACTGGAACAGCTCGCAAGATTGAGGGGGACGCAGGGCTTCATCTTAAAGCAGGTGCCCTGTTCAGGCACCAAAATACCTGCGTTTCAGGTTAGTTTTACTGTAAACAGGACCGGCATGTACGCCACAGTTACCTACTTATCTTCGCCAACTGCACGCGAAGTGGCACACGATCCGCTAAATCCGCAATCATCGGAACTTGTAAAGTGAATATAAGACACATAATAAAGTGGATATGAGATACATCATCAAGTGAATATAAGATACATCA
This sequence comes from Candidatus Methanovorans sp., assembly GCA_020793565.1. Taxonomy (GTDB): domain Archaea; phylum Halobacteriota; class Methanosarcinia; order Methanosarcinales; family Methanosarcinaceae; genus Methanovorans. The sequence goes on along the minus strand of DQIP01000222.1, from coordinate 20,659 downwards.
TCAGATCGATAATTTCGTTTGCTTTGTCTTTGGAACCAGACCGCTTATGTCAACAATATTCTTGAGCATCTCAAGCAACATATTGTTGGATAGTCCCATAACCTGTTCATTATTTCCAATAATTTCATACGCAGGATCAGACAAAGGTACCTTTATCTTAGAAATGTCTGCGCGGAATTTTTTAAGATTCTTATCTGCAGATTCACGCACGATGCAATCCGGCATTTCCAGATACTTCATGATATTGCCCTGATTGAGTCCTGCCAGAATTATCTCATATTTGAAAACAGGTCTCTTAAATAATGCTGACATGATAAAAACTCCAACAGGTACACGAACATCGAGATCAAGTTTCCTCAAATGTATCGCAATTAATGAATATATATCCTCGAATAACTCTTCATTGTCCACATGTGTATAGATCTTTGATGGTGGAATTTCTGTTTCATTGAGTTTCCCAAGGTCACGAAGCGCACGAAGATATCCGGTTAATACCAACCTATGCTCATTGAAGCCTTTATTCCTCAACTCACGCGTAATACCGCTTATTGACAGCTGTCTGCCATCTAATATGCCATGAATTTTTTCGTAAAGATTGCCTGTCATTATATCATACCATAATTGGTAACAAATTTGGATAAACTTATTGGTCACATTCGAAAAACATATTAGATTTTGTATTTTCACAATAATTTAATAGTATCAAAGGGTTATTGTTAAAAGCAATGATTACTATTAAAAATGAATCTTTTATATTATTTACCTAATCGGATGTGGTAGTTGTAAATGAACATGAATTTAGTACCAAAAAAAGCATTTTTCACAAGCGGTGTCGGGAGACACACAGAGTATCTTGAATCGTTTGAAGTAGCACTTCGAAATGCAGGGATTGAAAAATATAATCTTGTAACTGTGAGTTCGATCTTACCTCCGCAATGTATGATCGTGTCAAAAGAAGAAGGACTTGCGGAGTTAAGTCCGGGTCAAATCGTTTTTTGTGTTATGTCAAGGATATCTTCGGATGAACCAAGCAGATTGATCACATCATCAATTGGTTGCGCAATTCCAAAGGATATCAATATGCATGGCTACATCTCCGAGCACCATGCCTTTGGACAAACAAAAGCAGCAGCCGGAAATTATGCAGAACAACTTGCAAAAAGCATGTATCACACATGGACAAAGGAAGAGCCAATAAAGACCGTACATATTACAAGAGCAGCCGATGTGGACGAAGAACTGCGGTGGACCACTGTTTTATCTGCAGTTGTCTTTGTGATCTAAAGTGCGCAGTATATATGGAAATATTTACGGAATTTACATGAACCACAATGTTTTCACAAGTACCCCGACCAATCCTGTTGATGTGGGGAATCGTTCCATAAGTGAACTTACAGATGCTATGCTTACGACCGGATTTCAGGGGAGGAAACTGGCTGAATCGGTACAAGCGTGGCATAATATGTTGAAAGAAGACAATCTCACAATCCTTATGGGATTAAGCGGTGCAATGGTGCCGGCAGGTATGCGAAAGATTATTTCTTATATGATACGGAACAGGATGATCGATTGTCTTGTAAGCACAGGTGCAAATATATTCCATGACTGCCATGAGGCATTTGGCATGAACCACTATGTGGGTTCACATTTAGCAAATGATGAAAAACTATACAAACATGGCGTGGACAGGATATATGACGTGTTTGCTGTTGAAAAAGAATTCAGGGGCGTTGATCACTTCATCGCTGATTTTGCAAAAAAACTTGAGGACAGGGCATATTCATCAAGGGAATTCATGCATGTACTTGGCAAGGAAATTGCAAAACACGGCGGAGAAGATGACTCTATTATTGTCACGGCATATAAACATGGTGTGCCTATATTCACTCCCGCACTGTGTGACAGTTCGATCGGGATCGGACTTGCAATTGCCAGGAGGAACGGGTGTACTGCAAATATTGACCAGATACAGGATGTAGATGAAATCACACAAATTGTTGAGAGGTCACAGAAAACCGGAGTTGTTTATGTAGGCGGAGGAGTTCCCAAGAACTTTATCCAGCAGACCGAAGTAGTTGCATCTATCATGGGATCCGATGTCAATGGTCATGACTATGCAATACAATATACAACCGATGTACCGCATTGGGGCGGACTTTCGGGTTGTACGTTCGATGAAGGGGTGTCATGGGGCAAGATCGCACCGAGGGCTAAAAAAGTGCAGGTCTTTGTTGATGCTACGATAGCACTGCCTATTGTTTCACATGCATTGCATGAAAAAACCAGGGAGTCAGATCGCCAATATCCGGTCTTTGATTGGGATACGGATAATTGTCTTAATATTGTGAGATCTAACGCATAATCCGCATCATCTTTATTACTATTAAGCGCCTTATAAGGATAGTACAAATAAGAGGTCATCATATGGGCAAACGAACACGAATTATTAACGATCCTTCGGAACTGGTTCCTTTTCTCCGAATATTTGGATCAAGGACACACAAAAATGTGTTTGATGCACTTTCGACAAAGTGGATGACAGAGGAAGACCTGGAAGAATTTATGGGCAATGACGTTTCTACGAGTATTCGCATTCTAAAAAAAGGCGGATTGATCGAAAGCCAGTGGCGCATGCCGGAACCTGGCAAGACTCCTGCAATGGAATATCGAACTTCGTATTCCAGGGTACAGACAAATTTCCAGTGCTCTTTTGAAGATATGAGTGATATCGTTATGCTGGCCTTTAAGCCATATGATGATTTCCAGGAATCAATTGGACAACTTGAAAAACTTGTGGCTGAAGGGAACCAATCAATGAGCAGCCTTGTACGTGCACTTAATCTGTCACCCTTGTATATACGGTCATTAGCGCGTCGTTCAAACAAATTGACGGTTATGGGCCAGAGACTGAAAATGATAGAGGACACATGATTATTGAGATCCTGCACAGCAAGAGCGGGATTACGAAATTTCAGATTTTAACAGAGGTTGCTGCCCATCAACCAATTGTAAGGCAAAAGGAAATTGCCGGTAAGATAGGGATTACGCCACAAGCTGTGTCCGAGTACATTAAAGAACTTGCAGTCGAGGACTTCATTATATCCGAAGGACGAGCACGGTACCGAATCACAAAGAGGGGAGTGGAATGGGTACTGAAAAACGCGGCTGAGATGAAACGGTATGCAAGTTTTGTTATTGAAGATATTATCAGCCATGTGTCAACCTGGACTGCAATTGCAAATGACGAACTGCATAAAGGAGATGCCGTATACCTGAAGATGCGTGAAGGACTTTTGTATGTAAGTAGTAATGACGTTACAAATGCTACCGGAGTCACGATCGCCGATGTAAAATGCGGCGAAGACGTTGGTGTTACTAACCTGCATGGCTTGATAGATCTTGAAAATGCAAGTATCACGGTTTGTAAAATACCACGGATCAAACGTGGTGGGTCAAAGAATGTTGATCTTGAAAGGTTAAGGACACTTGCAGAATCAAAATCATATATCGCTGTGATCGGGGCTGAATCTGTGATAGCACTGAAGCGTATTGGTGTCATACCAAATGTCATGTTCGGCGCAAAGGAATCTGTTATTGAGGCTGCATTCCATGGCTTATCGTCACTTGTTGTATCGATCGATGAGGAAGTGCCTTCACTTCTTAGCCGATTGGAAAACGATGATCTGGAATATGAACTGGTTGACCTTAGCATTCAAAAAGAGTTTAACGCAGATCAATTATATGATTAATAGTTATGATTGATAGTTAAAAATGAGACTGTCGGAAAAGTGGTAAAATCGAAACAATTTAATTAATATTTGCAAGTGAAACGCTATGCTGCGTTGTGAGCAATTTATTCAATAAGTTATAACCTTTCTAAATATGGACTTTTCCGACAGTCTCAAAAATATTATAGTCTTGGCTATATGTTAAACTTTAACTATAACTTCTTAAACTACAACTTCTCAAACGTTAAAAGGTATAATTGTCAATCTGTTTTTGGGGAAAATATAATGAAACTGATCGCAGTCTCTGATACACACATACATGACGCACATATTCCCCATAATATTATTGATATTATTGATGATTGCGACATCATTGTTCATGCCGGAGATTTCACATCCATGGAATGTTATAAAGTCTTTGCGTCCACAGGAAAACTAAAAGCTGTCTGTGGAAATTCCGATGAGGTGAAATTAAAGAAACTGTTGCCTGACCGGATCAAGTTCGAGGTAGAAGGCATAAAGATCGGTGTTGTACACAAGGGTGGCTTATCGATTACAAATACTACCGCAGTGCGCTATCTTGCTCTTGAGATGGGAGTTGACATCCTGATCTTCGGGCACATACACAGCCCGCTTATTGAGAAGAGTGATGTTATGATCGTGTGTCCGGGTTCTCCCACATCGCCCAGAATGGCGGATCCTACTGTAGTTGAATTAATAATCAAGAACGGTTCTGTTTCCGGAAGGATAATTGAGCTCAAGGGAAAATGCTGCGATTATGTTACATTTTCACGAAATCTTGGAAAGCATGGGGGTGACAGGGAATGAAACCGAATTTTCCAGGCTGCCGCACAAGTCAAATCATGTGTGCAAAGCAACAGATTTTATCCAATATGAATAAAAAACATTGCACCCACAATCACAACTTTGCCCCACATATCTTGCAGAACTCCGCATTCGCATCATGTCCTTCCGCACTGCACTCCGGACATATCCTGCTTGTAGGCTTTTCCTTTGAAACATAAGCGATCTCGGCAGTTACGATCCCTGTCGGTACTGCTATGATACCATATCCGATTATCATGATACACATAGCCAGCCCCTGCCCGAGAGGCGTTTGCGGAACTATATCCCCATAGCCAACGGTCGTAAGCGTGATCACAGCCCAATATATACTTAGTGGGATGCTGGTAAACCCGTGCTCTGTTCCTTCTATAACATACATTGCAGAACCAAGTATAATTACCATGTTCACAACAGCGAACAGGAATATTATTATCTTCTGTTGACTGGCACGCAAAGCCTTTGTTAGCATGTCCGCTTCGTTAAGATATTTGACGAGTTTGAGTATACGAAATACTCGAAGCAAACGCAAGACCCTGATAACAATTAAATATTGGCTTCCTGGCAGGAACAGGCTGACATAGGTTGGTATGATCGCCAGAAGGTCAACGACCCCAAAGAAACTGGTCGCATACCTGACCGGGCGCCCAATTGAAAACAGGCGCAGGAAATATTCGATCGTAAATAGGATCGTAAACATCCATTCAAGCGAATGGAGCAGGTTGCCATGGGATGCATTTACAGCACTGACACTATCAAGCATCACAACAATAACGCTTAACATGATACTGAAGATCAACGCCTCATCAAAAAATTTGCCGGCAGGCGTGTCAGATTCAAACATTATTGCATATATCCGGTGTCTCAATCCGTTGCCAGACCCGAAATCGGAGGTATCGTTTTTCAATATATCCCCATATTGCCTATTGTTCATTGCCATATCTTGACGGGCACAATATACTCACGACACATGCCCCACATTTTGGTTTTCGTGCAACACACACCCTGCGCCCATGGAGTATCAACGTCATGGACAGGGCTTCCCAGTCTTCTCTTCTGGCAATATCCATTAAATCTTTTTCTATTTTCACAGGATCGGTGTGCCCGGAAAAACCGAGTCGTTTGGATAACCTTTTTACATGGGTATCAACAGCGATCCCCGCAATGACACCGTATCCCCTTGCCAACACGATATTTGCGGTCTTCCTGGCAACCCCGGGAAGCGTGAGAATAGTCTCCATTGTGTCCGGGATGTGTGAATCAAAATCAGAGATGATCATTTGGGCGCTTTTCTTGATGTTCTTTGCCTTGTTCCTGTAAAAACCTGTGGAATAGATATCCTTTTCCAGTTCACGAAGATCCGCATCTGCAAAATCCCCGACGCTACGATATTTTTTGAACAGGACACCTGTAACCTTGTTGACCTGCGCATCAGTACACTGCGCCGAGAGTATGGTAGCGATAAGAACTTGCAAAGGGTTGCTGAAATGCAGTTCCGGGGCTGCATCAGGGTATTCAGCCTGGAGTAATGACCAGATCCGGTCGAAATTATGGGTATTGTTTTCGATACCTTTTGTTTTGTTTTTTGAGTTCATTGACAATATATCCCTCAATGTTCTTTTATACTATTGAACTTACTTTTCCTATATCTTCTTATCTTCATAATATCTTTGATAAAAAGATAGATAAATGAATACTTTCACTCCGCTTTCCAATAACTTAAGTACGATGTAGTATTATTTACAGTACAAAAAAGAGGAGAAGGATTATGGAAATAAAAGAAAATTTGCTAACTAATATTGATGATATAATATGTGGCAAAGAAGATCTATATGCACCCATAGCAACTAAAAATTCACAGTATTTAAGAAGAAAACAAATGAAACATGAAGAGCCCATTATTCGCCCACCGTTCTACAGGGATGGCGATAGAATAATCCATTCGAGGGCGTATGCGAGATATATTGATAAAACACAAGTTTTCTTTTTAGTGGATAATGATCATATAACCCATCGTGTACTTCATGTGCAACTTGTTTCAAAAATAGCGAGAACAATAGGTCGATCCCTTAGTCTTAACGAGGATTTAATCGAAGCGATTTCACTTGGCCACGATATCGGGCATGTACCATATGGCCACTTTGGAGAGAAAATACTAAGTGACCTTTGTGAGAAAAATGGTATTGGAAAATTTTTGCACAATGTTCAAAGCATTCAATTTCTTGACGTTATCGAAGATTGTGACCTTACGATTCAAGTTTTAGATGGTATTCTTTGTCATAATGGAGGGGTACACGGCAAAAGTCTAAAACCATATGGAGATATGAGTTGGGAGTCATTTCAGTCAAAAATTGAAGGCATAAAATTGAAAAAAGATATATGTCCCATGACTATTGAAGGATGCGTCGTAAGAATTGCTGATACGATTGCGTATTTAGGACGTGATTTGCAGGATGCTTTGGAAGTAAACATAATACAAGATTTGGATGATTTTCCACAAAACTGCATTGACTTATTTGGTATAAGTGATGTAAAAGAGATCAATTGGGCGGTATTAGATACGTTAATTAAGGATGTCATAAATAACAGCTTTGGGAAAAATACCATATCGTTTTCCGATAACGTATCAAAATGTGTCCATGATTTCTATGAGTTTAATGAAAAATACATATATCATAACCCCCTGCTTATGAAGGAATCTGAGAAGATTGAACATATGTATGGTACTATTTTCAATAAGTTCTTAAAAGATTTAGAGAATAAAAATAAAGAGTCTTTCATATACTCAGATATGATAAATTTGGATTGGGTTGCGCCAGAGTATTTTGAAGAAGCATCACCAGCTGAAATAGTAAGAGATTATATAGCGGGAATGACAGATAGATATTTTGAATTTATGTTCAATAAAATTACCATTCCAGATAGGGTAAAGAGGAGATATAAATGAAAAAAACTGTTTACATAGCTGGTCCACTTTTCTCAAAGTCAGAATTGGAATTCAATGTTAAACTAAATGAATTCTTGAAAAATATTGGCTTTGATACATTTTTACCACAACAAGACGGGCATTTGTTGTCAGAATTGATAGACAATGGTATTGAGGAACGTACAGCAATACAAATGATATTTCAGAAAGACGAAGAAATCATAAAAAGTTGTGATCTTGTTGTCTTTGTTATGGATGGAAGGGTGCCTGATGAAGGAGCATGCGTAGAAATCGGTCTTGCATATGCCTATAAAAAGGAATGTTTTGGGCTAAAAACCGATTCACGCTCTTTAATGGGAGATATGGATAACCCTTTGATCATAGGAGCCGTAAAAGGACGAATCGCAAAATCTTTTTCTGATCTGGCATATTTACTGAGTCCTTTTACAAAAAGCGCTTTCTTGATATCAAATTCAGAGATTGCGATGGTGTGTGCTGAAAGATAATTAAATCCACCACAAAAACTTCAAATAAAAAAAAGGATTTTCGGGTATATCACAACCCGAAATCCACCACATTCTTATCAGCGATCGCCTGGATCTTCTTGATCTCTTCCTCTCCGCCTTCCATAGAAAAGAGATGCTTAAACCTGCGCTGCATCTTGAGATAATCCTCAACAGGTTTTGGGTTCTTGATCTTCCTGACCTTTGTGATCTCGCCGTCCTCCATCTCGAACATTGGCCACAGTGCAGTCTCAACAGCCAGTTTCCCAATCTCCACTGTCTTTGAAGTATCGAATCCCCATCCTGTCGTACACGGGGCATGTGCATGGATATAAGTAGGTCCAACTGTCTCATTCGCGATCTTCACCTTGCGGATCATATCCTTTGGGTATGCTATCGAAGTTGTCGCAATATATGGGGAACCATGTGCGGCTATGATCGCAGGCATGTTCTTCTTCGGACGCTGGTTACCAAACGACACCTTGCCGGCCGGACTTGTGGTCGTCGATGCATCGAACGGTGTTGCGCCGCTTCGCTGTACACCAGTGTTCATGTATGCTTCATTATCAATGCACACATACGTAAAATCGTGTCCACGTTCAAAAGCACCGGATATTGACCGTATTCCGATATCGAGTGTTGAACCATCGCCTCCTATCGCAATGATCTTTGTCTTTCCGATTGTGCCCTTAGCCTTGAGTGCTGCCTCAATTCCTGATGCAACCGCAGCCGTATTCTCAAACAGGGAATGTATCCAGGGGACCTCCCACGCGGATTCGGGGTATGGTGTTGTCATCACTTCAAGGCATCCTGTCGGATTGATCACAATACAGTCCTCGCCTGCTGCCATCAATGTGAACTTTGCAGCCATTGCGTCACAACATCCGGCACATCCCCTGTGTCCGGGGGCTAACAATGACTTTGGCTTAGACTTTAACTCCGGACTCATAGCAACTCCTCCCTCAAATCTGTGAACTGGCTTTCAATATCAATACCTGTTTTCATCGCAGCCTTTGCCTCGTCAATGATCTTCTCGATCGTGCTTACGGGAATATCACGCCCCCCGTGACCAATCATGTATCCTGCAACCGGAACATCTATGTGCGTATTATACAGGCATGCCTTGGTCTCGGTGAATAATGCACCCTCGTTCAATCCAATTGATATATTCTTATCCAGCACTACAACCATCTTTGCATCTTTGAGAGCTTTTTTGATCTCAAATTTTGGGAACGGCCTGAATGACCTGACCTTAACAAGCCCGATTTTTTCACCTTTGCTGCTGTGTGCATCAATTACATCCTTGAGCGTACCGATAATCGAACCCATTGCCATGATAATGATCTCGGCATCCTCGGTATTATACTCTTCAATTAACCCACCATAGTACCTGCCAAAAATCTCATTGAACTCGTTTGCAGCATCTTCTATCTTACGAAGTGCCACACCCATTGCCTTCTCCTGAAGGTACCGGAACTCGGTATAGGTGGATGGATCTGCAAACGCACCAAAACTCATCGGGTTCTTCGGATCAAGCACGAACTCAGGATCAAATGTCGGAAGATACTGGTCTACCAGGTCCTGCTCAAGCAGGACGACCGGCTCATACACATGTGATAATATGAAACCATCCATACAGACCATTGCAGGCATGAGCACATCCTTATCCTCAGCGATCTTGAACGCCTGTGCAGTCATGTCCGCCGCTTCCTGTGTATCCTCTGCATACAACTGTATCCAGCCGGTATCACGCTGGGAGATTGAATCCTGGTGATCGTTCCAGATATTAATGGGTGCACTGACTGCCCTGTTTACTACTGTCATAACAACAGGCAGGCGCATACCTGAAACATTGAACAGGACCTCGTGCATTAATTCAAGTCCCTGTGATGTTGTTGCCGAATAGGTTCTCGCGCCTGCGGCCGATGCACCTACAAGTGCCGATATGGCGGAGAATTCCGATTCAACATTGAGGTATTCGCAGCCTGGTATCTCGCCATCTGCCATGAACTGGGATAGGTCTTCTACGATATGGGTCTGAGGGGTGATAGGATATGCAGAGATCACATTGGGCCTGCATACCTTTACCGCATGTGCGACCGAATACGATCCTTCAACAACTACCATTTTTTCCATGTCTACATCATGAGTTGCTGTCATTTATTTTTCCTCCAGGACCATTTCAATTGCCTGTTTCGGGCATTCGTTTGCACATATTCCGCATCCTTTACAAAAATCATAGTCGAATTCAAAGAACCCGTCATCTTTCGGGAGTACCGAACTTTCAGGACACAACAGTTCACACAACTTGCATTTTATGCATTTGTCGTAATCATAAATTGGCCGGTATGTCCTCCATCCTCCGGTTTTGTTAACACGGGTGGTGCCTGGTTCGCATATAGCGCCTGGTATGATCTTCATTTTTTTACCCCCATCATAATTTCATAGGCCCTCTGTATGGCCTCTGCATTCTTTTCACCGACTTTGCCAGGGAAGCGCTCTTTTACAGCATTCTGGATTGACTCTGGATCGATCTCGCCGGTCGCACCCGCAAATGCACCGATGAGCACTGTATTTACAATAGGACGCCCGATAACATCGAGTGCGATCCTTGTTGCATCGATTGTTATGATCTTTGCTTTTGTGTCAAGTTTGAACGTTTCAGGTGCAAACTCGGTGTTGATGAGAATTATCCCCTCATCCTTTACACCGCTTGCTACGTCAACGATCTCAAGAAGTGTTGGGTCCTGGACAATCACATAATCAGGTTCATATACCTGGCTTCGAAGTCGGATGGTACTGTCACTGATCCGTGTAAATGCCTGGACAGGCGCACCTCTGCGCTCCACTCCAAAAGCGGGGAATGCCTGACTGAACTTTCCGTCTGCAAATGCTGCAACGGCTAACAATTCAGCAGCAGTGACTGAACCCTGACCGCCTCGACCATGAATTCGTATCTCTTTCATCTATTTATATCTCCATAATAATATGTGGGGAATAAGTTTTAAAATTCCTATATACTAGAATCACAATTATATTTAATCATGTCTACAATTTAATTATATTTGCGCTAATAACTATTATATGTAAACTGTTGATGAATTACGTACATTTACGTACTGATTGAAAGGGTTGTAAATGCAATGTTTAATGGTGTAAATTAGTATTTAGTCTTTCGGTAAATCAAGCACTTATGGCTTGATTTTAGGATGTCTCATCGCACATTCCATGCATCACATCCATTATCGATCCAATAGTGTGTGCGCTGTTGAGTTTACCGCGTATGATCCGGCTGTCTGCAACTCCTTTTGTGAATGCTTTGGACTGCGCCTTGATGTTACCGGGTGAGAATATATTATATTTCCCTACCAGTTTTGTGTATTCGATGAAATCATTCACCTGCTGGATGCAGTGGTTTGTTTCAAGCGGCTCACCGTTTTCCAGGTAATGTGAAATGCGCCTGAAGATGTAAGGGGTCCCAATCGCAGCACGCCCGATCATCAAACCGTCACATTCCGTATATTCAAGTGCGTGCTTTGCAGATATCCCGTCTTTTATGTCACCGTTGACAATTACTGGAATGGACAGTTCCTTTTTAATCCTCTTTGCATATTCAAGGCTGGAAGTACCACTATACATTTGCTCTCTTGTCCTGCCATGTATGGTGATGGCACACGCACCTGCACTTTCTATCGTCCTTGCGATCTTAAGCGTCTTTTCCATAGAATCGAGCACACGGATCTTTGCGCTTACAGGTGTGCTGATATTACCTGTGAGATCACTGATGATATTATGGATCAGTTCTGGCGAGTTGAGCAAAGCCGACCCGCATTCCTGTTTTGTGACAGTGGGTGCGGGGCAACCCATGTTGACATCGATTATTGCTGGTCGGTAGGCTTCTTCAAGTATCCGGGCAGCCTCTGTTATGGTATCCGAGGAATTACCGAATACCTGGATGCAGAACGGCTGCTCGTCTTCACATGTCAACCCGCGCTGCATGGACTTTTCGCCCTGGCGCACAATTGCATTTGCACTGATCATTTCCGAATATGTAAGGGCTGCACCGTATTTTTTGCACAGCATCCGAAATGCCAGGTTGGTGACATTTGCCATCGGGGCAAGAAATAGGTTGTTTGGGAATTTCAGGTTTGCGATTATCATGTTTGTTTTTTGGAAGTGGGATCCTGGTGGTGGCATTGAACTGTGTTTTGGTGTGAGTGAATAATATATCTGCCGTGAATTTGACACCTTCCACTTAACATATTCACTGAAATGATTGGACTTTTGAACTGGGTCCAATTGACCGGGGGATGCATACCACCAATTTAACTCAATTCCCAAGATAGATCGCAGGCCGCATCGGAACCGCAAACCTTGCCTTGTTCTGCGGGTCGTATTCCGGTTCATCCGCGCTGTACACTTTAACTGGGCATCCGATCTCGGATTCAAAGAAAGCAATAGCCTCACCAAGTATTGACTCTTCGTTCAGGCCAAAACAACAAAGCAACTCCAGAGTATCCAAATGCATCATTGTAATATCAGGCACAAGTTTCTGCACGAATTTTGGAATCTCCTTCCCATGCTGCCTCATATCGGGATTTACCATCAGGGTCTTGATCAGTGTACCCACATTCAGTTCTCCGTCTTTTTGCATACTGATTGCAAGTTTGAACACATCCGTTTTCCATGACTGGGATGTGTACAATATCACTTCTTTCGGTGACATTTTTGTAACTTTCACGATCTCCTCAATATCAGAAAGCGTATTGCTCACCAATTCCTCTGCGAGTTCTGCGACATTGTCCACAAGATCCCCATTAAATTCGGGATACGAAGAAAATGAAACCAGATCACCTTCGCCGTGCCCCATCGCTTCCCATACCTCCTCGCAGATATGCGGGGTGAATGGAGAAAGCAGGCGTACCCATGTATCCAGTATATCATAGGCCAATGCACTGCCGCCACGCCGCTGGTACCACTTCACGTCATTGAACAGCAGGAAAAATGAATTCTGGAGTGCATTGCGTGTCTTGATATGAGTAAGAGCATCGTTCGTCTCGCTTATCCGGTGCTGGAGTTTACTGAGCATCCAGCGGTCTATAAGTTTCAGTTCGCCGCCCATACCGGAAGTTGAACCCGAATCCACCACATCTTTCGCAAAGGAATAGAACCTTTCAACCTGTTTTCTTGCAGCCTCGATACCGCTATTTTTCCAATCCGCATCCTGGATCTGTTCAGCGCTTGAAAGGATATACATCCTTGAAATATCAGCACCATAATCCCCCACAGCATCACTAAGTGTCAGAAGCGGACCTTTCGACTTGCTCATCTTTTTCCCCTCAAGTGACACAAAACCATTAATTGCAATGGCTTTTGGCCATTTGTCCTCATCAAATATCGCAACATGGTGGAACAGGAAGAACAACATGTGGTTTGGAACAAGGTCCTTGCCGGATGACCGCAGGTCAACAGGATACCAATATTCAAATTCATGCTTCATCCGGTCAAGTGTGACGGCATCAACACCGCTCGCAGCTGACACATCATTCACATTTCCCTTTCCAAGCAGCACATAATCGAACAGTTGCGGAACCAGTTGTTCGGGTGTAACGCCACTACCAACATTGGTTTCAACAAACTTCGCGATGGTATAATATGACATATAAATGGTAGAATCACCCAAAGACTCGATCAGCCAATCCTTATCGAACGGCAATTTCGTACCAAGTCCTTTCTTTCGTGCACATGCCTTGTGCTTCAACCAATCAACCTTATTGTTGAACTCAACCCGAAGATCCCCAGGCAGGATTTCCATTTTTTCGATGCAGCGATAAACCTTATCCTTCCAGTCAGGATCGGAATAATTCAAGAACCACTGCCCTTTGACCATATTGACCACACATACAGTACCGCACCTGCACACAACAGGCTCGCTGAACTCATAGAATATCTCACCGATCCCCTGCTCGATCAGGTCGCGCGTAAGCACATCCTTGATCCTGGATACAGCCACACCCGCATATTTGCCGGTATTATCCTTCAGCACACCGCCATGGAACTCACGACGATACACTATTTTAGTTGCTTCCTCCGCGCGCGGATCATCCTGATCCCTGACATTGAATTGTTCAACAGCTTCAATTGCCGGAAATTCCCCGAATTCCTTAACCTTGATGAGTGAAATGAACTCGATCTCGCGCAGGTCTTCAGTAATGCCAAACCCGCCCAGGTCCTTATCATAAAGGTCGCGCAATGCAAGATAATCAAAAGGCGCATGTGCAGGCACGCTCATCACAATTCCGCTTCCGTTCCCTGATTTCACGAACGATGCCGGCAGGGTAATGACCTCGTTGCCTGTCAACGGGTTTTTGACCCTGACCCCTATTATCGATTCTGATGGCACGTTTTCTACAAACTCAACCGTCCTGTCAGTAAATGTAAGTTTATGGTATGCATCCCTGCTTACGATCCACAATTCCTCTTTTCCATCCTGTTCAACCTTGATCTTCACATGTTCAATTTCAGGATTCACCCAGAGGTTAGTAACTCCAAAAACGGTCTCAGGGCGAAGTGTTGCACAGGGCAGGACAATATCACCGAACTTGAACTTAATAAATGTATAATCTACAATATTCGCACCCTCACCATGCAGGATATCGTGATCCTCTACGGGATTATCATCATTCGGGCACCATTTAACAGGATGTGAACCCTTGGTGATCAATCCTTTATCGTGCAGCAGATTGAACTGCCATTCAATGAACTTCTTGTACGGCGCATCGGTTGTGGTGAACTTTCGCCTCCAGTCAATAGAATAGCCGATCGATCGCATTGCCTTTTCGGCTTCGACCTTGAAGTAGTCCACGATCTTTTCAGGAGTATCAAGCGTGTTCAACACATTCTGCGGAATACCATGGAATTTCGAATACACATCCATTGTCTGGGGTTCTTTTTTCCGGATAAGTTCGGCAAGCCCGACAATTGGTGTGCCTGTAACATGGAATCCCATTGGAAAGAGTACATTGTAATCCAGCATGCGCTTATGTCTTGCTACAACATCCCCGATAGTAAAAGTTCGCGTGTGTCCTGCATGCAGGTTTCCGTTCAGGTATGGATATGGGATAGTAACAAAGAACTTATCCCTCTCATCGGTTTCAGGTTCAAATACCCTTCCTTCACTCCACAGGTCCTGCCATTTTTTCTCGATCGCATGTGGTTTGTAATCCTGCTGCATTGTTTCACCAAAATTTCGCATATTACCTTTTATTGCCTGTCAGCGAAAACGGCATCCCTGATCGCTTCGATCGTCGCATCCACAATGACAGGTTCGGCACATTGGCCGATAGCTGTTTCGGGATCCTTTAACAGGTGGCCTGTGGTGACACACACAACAGTTTCATCCCGTCCGATAACACCTGCATCGACCAGTTTCTTAAGCCCTGCCACAGATGTGGCACTTGCAGGCTCAACACCGATCCCTTCAAGTTGTGCAAGGTCTTTCTGCGCCTGGAGGAGTTCCTCATCAGTTACCGTTTCTGCCGTACCGTTCGATTCACGGATCGCGAGCAGTGCTTTGCGTGCATTGACCGGATCACCGATACGGATCGCAGTCGCAACCGTTTCAGGGTTCATCACAGGCGTGATATCGTCCGCCCCATCCTTTATTGCATTCACGATCGGTGATGCACCCTCCGTCTGGATACCTGTCATTTTCGGAACGCTGTCAGTAACACCAAGTTTCATGAATTCCTTGAAACCTTTGTAAATTGCGGTAATATTTCCTGCATTGCCCACAGGTAGCACCACCCTATCAGGAACCCGGATCCCAAGCTGGTCAACGATCTCAAAACCGATGGTCTTCTGTCCCTCAAGCCTGTACGGATTAATGGAATTCAGTAAATAGAACTTCTCTTCATCACACAGTTTGCGCACAAGTACAAGCGCCTCATCGAAATTGCCGCGAATGCTCAACACTTTTCCACCATGCATCAATGCCTGTGCAACCTTTCCAAGTGCTACTTTTCCTTCAGGCAACAGCACGACTGCAGGAATATTTGCTTTTGCACCGTATATTGCAAGCGATGCAGATGTATTTCCCGTGGATGCACATGCAATGGTCTTCATGCCAAGTTCAAGAGCCTTTGATACACCAACAGTCATCCCCCTGTCCTTGAATGAACCTGTCGGGTTCATACCCTCATGCTTGACATAAAGTTCCTTAATACCGATCTTTTCTGCAAGCCGATCACACTTATAGAGCGGCGTTCCACCTTCACTTATCGATACCGGTTCCCTCTCAATCGGAAGGAGTTTGCGGTATTTCCAGACAGACGGGGGTACATTTTTGATCTGGTCCATGTCAAATTCAATCGATTTGTAATCATAGATCACGTCTAGCAGCCCGCCACATTCACATGTATAGACTACATCTGTTTTTGAATATTTCCTGCCGCATTCGATGCATTTTAAGTGGTACATTGAAAATCTCCCGATGTGTTGAATCTTTATGTTATGTATGGTGAATCTAGTAATAAGTGATAATGATAATTATAATATAGATAAATTACTCGGACTTAAAGACTGCCCTTTGTGTAAGTTAAAGTTAATTGTAAACGTGTCCGAATACAAGATATTCGAGCAAACGAACGCTCATTCGCCACTTACGAAACAATTTCCGGGTATAAATCGGTATTTGGTCTAGCACCAAAATACTTGACAAAATCATTTTACATACCCGAAATATACACCCAAAAAACAAGTTGCTGCCAAACACGGCATATAACATTTTGCATATAAACCAATACCAGAAACTACATAAAAGGAGTTATACAATTAGGTACAATTTCATTTAGCACAGTCAATCATCAACTAATACACAAAATAACCAATATTTCTTATCCACAGAGGTGTTTAATGAAAGTCAAACTTACAGAAACAATTCTTCGGGATGCACATCAATCCCTTCTTGCCACGCGTATGCGTACGCGTGATATGTTACCCATCGTTGAAAAATTGGATCAGGTCGGATATTTTTCCCTTGAGATGTGGGGAGGAGCAACTTTTGATACATGTATCAGGTACCTTAATGAAGACCCGTGGGAACGCTTACGGGAACTTAAAAAACACATGCCAGATACTCCTGCACAGATGCTTCTCCGGGGTCAGAACCTGGTAGGATATCGCCATTATTCCGATGATGTGGTTGACAAGTTTGTCACAAAGGCACATGATAACGGCATTGATATATTCAGGATATTCGATGCGGTAAATGACGTGCGTAATATGGAAACTGCGATCAGAGTGGCAAACCGGGAAGGTGCACATGTGCAGGGTACTGTCTGTTATACGATCAGTCCGGTGCACACAGTTGAAATGTACGTGGAACTTGCAAAGGACCTGGAGCAACTTGAATGCGATTCCCTGTGCATAAAGGATATGGCTGGCCTTCTCTCACCTCATGAAGCACATGTTATCATAAAGGCCATCAAAAAAGAAGTATCCCTTCCAATCGCACTTCACTGCCACTGCACATCAGGCATGGCACCGATGAGTTATATGGCAGCCAGTGAGGCAGGTGTGGATATATTGGATACGGCACTATCCCCATTATCCGGGGGAACATCACAGCCACCTACTGAAACAATGGTTGCAGCACTTGCCGGAACACCTTATGATACTGAACTTGACCTTGAACTTATGGCAGGGATCGCTGCGTATTTCAAGAGGTTAAAAGATGAGTATCGCGGTATTCTTGACCCGATATCAGAGCAGATCGATACGAACGTTCTTTTGTACCAGATACCAGGCGGAATGCTGTCTAATCTTGTTTCACAGTTAAAAGAGCAGAATGCACTCGACAAGTACGACGATGTACTCGCAGAGATGCCAAGGGTTCGCGCTGAACTTGGGTATCCGCCTCTTGTTACGCCAACGAGCCAGATAGTGGGAACGCAGGCTGTTATGAATGTGCTTATGGGCGAACGATATAAGGTAGTTCCTAATGAGGTAAAGGATTATGTGAGGGGTTTATATGGTCGTTCACCTGCACCTATCAGCGATGAGATGATCGCAAAGATCATAGGTGATGAAGAACCGATAACATGCCGTCCGGCTGATCTTTTGGAACCGGAATATGAGCGCATGAAAAAGGAAGCAGAAAGTCTCGGTCTTGTGAAAAAGGAAGAGGATGTGCTGACTTATATTCTCTATCCTGCAATTGCTCCGAAGTTTTTGAAAGGTGAGGCTGAAGAAGAAGTTCTTGTGCCTGTCAGGGCAGAAGCAGACGTCTGTGCACCATCATCTGCAATTCCTACGGAATTCAGGGTTGAGGTTGACGGCGACGTATTTGATGTGAAGATAGAACCCACCGGTGGTGTTGTGTCGATTGCAGATGCACCGGCAAAAGTTACGCCTGGACCTGTAGAGGGTGCAGTCACCAGTTCCATGCAGGGCATTGTGTTATCGATCGAAGTTGAGGTTGGTGATACTGTTGCAGAAGGAGATACGATATGTGTCATTGAGGCAATGAAGATGGAAAATGGAGTACATACACCACATCGCGGTGTTGTGAAGGAGATATTCATTGCTGACGGTGATTCGGTAAGTTCCGGCGATGTGCTAATGGCAATAGAATAAGGATAAGACCTGGAAGTAAGAATCATGTTTAATAAAGTTCTCGTTGCAAACAGGGGTGAGATCGCAATCCGTGCTATGCGTGCATGCCGCGAATTGGGTGTTCCTACTGTTGCTGTGTATTCGGAAGCGGACAAGAATGCAATTTTTGCAAAATACGCAGATGATGCTTATCCTATAGGCCCGGCACCATCCAGCCAGAGTTACCTGAATATGGATGTAATAATTGATGTCGCAAAAAAGTCAGGTGCTGATGGTATCCATCCAGGATATGGATTTTTGTCTGAAAATGCTGTTTTTGCAAAAAAGTGCGAAGAAAATGAAATAACATTTATTGGCCCCCCGAGCAATGTCATTGAGCAGATGGGAAGCAAAATTGCAGCACGTACTGCTATGATCAAAGCAGGTGTTCCTGTTGTACCTGGCACTGAAAAACCGATCGAGGATGTGGAAGAGGCTGTGGAGATCGCAGATTCTATCGGATATCCCGTGATCATCAAGGCTTCTGCAGGCGGTGGTGGGATCGGTATGAAGATCGTGTATTCAAAGGATGAGTTCGGCCATGCGCTTACTATGATCAAATCTGTGGCAAAATCGGCATTTGGCGATTCAACTGTTTTTATTGAGAAATATGTGGATGAGCCGAGGCATATCGAGTTCCAGATACTTGCGGATAAGCATGGGAATGTGGTTTATGTGTCAGACAGGGAATGTTCCATTCAGCGCAGGCACCAGAAATTGATAGAGGAAGCACCATCACCTATAATGACACCGGAACTTCGTGAAGAGATGGGTGGAACAGCCATAAAAGCTGCAAAAGCGATTGGTTATGAGAATGCAGGTACGGTGGAGTTCCTTTACTCAAAGGGTGAGTATTATTTCCTTGAAGTGAATACGCGCCTTCAGGTTGAGCACACCATAACCGAACTGGTGACTGGTATAGACCTTGCGAAAGACCAGATGCACATTGCTTGTGGTGACAGGTTGCCATACAGTCAGGAGGATATTAAGATCAATGGCTGGGCAATTGAATGCCGGATCAATGCTGAAGACCCGCTAAACGATTTTGCACCATCCCCTGGCAAGATCCGGAGATACCGGTCTGCAGGGGGGCCGGGTGTTCGGATAGATAGCGGAGTACACGTGGGTTATACAATATCGCCGTATTATGATTCAATGATCTCTAAATTGAGTGTCTGGGGGCGCGACCGTGAGGAAGCGATCGCAAGGATGGAGCGGGCACTGTATGAATATGTGGTTATAGGTGTTACTACCAATATTCCATTCCACAAGGCTGTACTCAGGCATGAGGCATTCAGAAGTGGAGACCTCACAACTCACTTTATCGATGACTATAACATAATTGATGAGGTGAAAAACATCGTCAAGGATGATGCCGAAAAAGGCGCTACACTTGCGTCTGCACTCGATAATTGCAACCAGAAGGTTGCAGCGGTAAGTGCGGCCATCGGGGCTTATGTGAGTGCTGCTAAGGATCAGGCGAAGTAGTGAACCTTTACAGGTTTCCTGCTATGCTTTAATCGAATCCTTGTATCCGCTTCAAATCTAAGGGTAACTGGTTCCATTTTGAAATTGAAAGCTGCTTATGCACTTGGTTTCTATAATCCAAATATGCATATTACCCTGCTTTTTGAAGTGGATACGAATCCTTGCATATTATGTTACTTGTGATACACCTGCTGAAATTATGAAATAGAAGATATGGATTGTAGCGTTTATCCTACTGTTTTAAATGATATTCGGATGAAATATTTTTTTCTTTCAGTTATTTTTCCTTTCACTTTACGATTAGCGGAATTGTATTTGTTCAGCGGTTTTTGACACCTGGGCAATTCGCCTGCACAAAAGAGGAAAATAGAGTACACAAAAGTGAAAGTGGTATATGTTAATGTTTGGAATACGCCGCCTGCGGCGCTGTGACAAGAAACTCATATCTTGAATTGCAGAAATGCCACTCCCTCCATTCGGAGTGACCCTACTGTGGCATGCATTATCAGTAATGAAAT
>DQIP01000088.1 GCA_020793565.1 Candidatus Methanovorans sp. | reverse complement strand
TCAGCCCTAGAGGCATAAAAAAACAAGCCACCTTAATAAGGTGGCTTGTTTGTATTTAATATGTTATTTACTATGAAAAATAAGGCATAATAGTTTCCATTACTTCTGGTAAATCCATTCCTAATTGTTTCATGTGTTCAGGAGTAGGAATTCCGTTTTTGTTCCAACCTCTTCTGTCATAAACTGCATCAAGAAGTTTTTCGTATTGTCCTTCTCTGTATTCACGAGTAATTGCCATTTTTTCTTCTAGAGATTTTCCTTCAGGAGAAATGCCAATTAATTCTTGCATTTGTGAGTCGTAATGCTTCTGTTCCGACTTGTACTCTTCAGGAGTAACAGGTCCTGCAGCTCTATATGGCTGAGCATCAAATTTTCTAACTCCGTATCCTCTTCTTAAATTGAAAATTCTTTGGTAGTTATAAACTCTTTCCGACTGACGAATCATTTCTTTACTGTCAATTTCAATTCCTGTAACAGCTTTATAAACAACTAGATAATTGTCAACATGCTCAGGTACTTTTGCTGGTTCTTCTGTTTCGTGATTATTTACAGGTTCAACATCATTCCAAGGAAGTTTGCAAAGTCCCATTAATCCAAACCAAGTTCTAAACATTGGGAAATAGTGTAATGCTTCAGCTTTATCTGCAAATGTAGGTATTTGGTTATTAACCATATCCATGAAAATCAACCAAGCTTCATCGTGTTGCGGTCCTTTGTTTGTCATTGCATATCCACCTTGCTGAGCTAATGATTCTTTAGAAACATACTGTGAATATTCAAGGTTTTTGCTAACCATTCCTATATCATTCATAAAGTTGATATCACCCCAACCTTGTTCAGCAAAATATTCTTTCATTTTAGAAACACCTTGACCTGCAATTTTACCAAAGCCTTCGCCTTTAGCAACTTGGTGTAATATTTCCATTGCACCATCAGCGTTTCCAAAGTTTAATTTTATTCCGCCAGTTCGTTCTTCATTCAATATACCAGCTTCGTAACATTCCATGGCAAATGCCATTAAAGTACCCCAAGTAATTGTGCAGATGGATGAAAAACATGGTGAGCTGTGTGAGACAATAACCAACCTGAATTTAAAACTGGAAAAACCATTGATGAAGATTGAAGCGATAGAAGAACAGCTTGCTCCTTTGTATTCGAAAGAGAGAAGAGTTCGTGAGAAATCAAAGATTGATGATGGAAAAAGAGTCATGAATGAGGTGGAGTCGATTGAATTGCAGGAATGTGAAATACAAATCAATAAGTATCTTCGTCAACAAAAGAAGATTGAAAAAGAAGATAAGGACGATTTTAAGAGGTTGAAGATGTGTTTGAAGGAGGAAAGACGGATTCGGGATAAGGATAAAGTGTACAGGATCGATACTGAGCTGGATCAGATCATGACTTGTTTCAAGATGTCATTTATCAATCTCTGCAGTCTGTTTTTGACAAAATGTATGAGCCATGAAAAATTTGAACTGTTGACATTGTTCGAATCGATTTTTCAGCTTGAGGGGACAACTTTTGTTGATGGCGAAAAGAAGGTTATTGAATTGGAGATGAATCCAAAGGAACCGGAGTTGATGAGAAAACTTAATAATGGTCTTTGTGTATTAAATGAAATGGATGTTCATGATATGAATGGGCGGGCTATGCAGTTTAAGGTGTGAATGAACTGAGTGGTAAAGTTTAAGTTGGCAGAGATTTTAGAATACCCGAAACTCATGTAATAATCGTTATGTTGCGAGACAAGCGGTAGATTTTAAGAGTGTTATTCGGAATCATATCAATAACGGACTTGAACTATAACAAAAGCACATTCGGTCTCGTAACTTAGAACACGACCGTTTTTTCACTATTTTCATTCCACAGATGTTGTTTTCTTCTTATTCAGCTAACATCGATTGATCCACATAACATCTTGACAAACATAAAAATATGCCTGATTTAATATACAAGCGTGCGGTGGCAGAAAGAGTCGTCATATATGAGGACTAAAAACGACATGCCATTAGCAAGAGCGCAAATGGCACATGCTCTTTAACGCGCCCACATTTTCCGGGTTCAAGTGCATTCTTCCACAGGGCATATTATTATATACTTATCGACATTTCCTAACTCGCAGGCGCAATGGGTGATTCGGAATTTACAAAATTGTGTAACTTTTGAGAAATATAACATAAATTTGCAATATCGGCACCTTTTAGAAACTCTTAAGTAAATTTACCAACATTTTGATTTTATGAAAGAATCTATTTTTGATATTCTTGGCATTGGTGGTCGGGAAGATAGTTATACTGACCTCATTGCTCATTCATTTAAAACATCTCATGAATTCAATCGGAACATACTTGCAAATCTATTCGTTGACGATTATGATGATTGGATTGTGAAAACAAGACTACCTGTTGCCATTAAATCCAACACAGGTCGGAAAAAAGATATTCCTGATATGCTTCTGATTAGCAAAAATGGTAATTCTATTGTATTGATTGAAAACAAGATGTTTTCAGCTGAAGGATGGGAACAAACCAAACGTTATGCAAGTGAAGAATTCAAGTCAAGTTTAATCCATTACCTGTATGAGAAAAAACTGATCGAAACCAAGGAACCACATATGTTTTTTTTCTATCTCACGCTTGATGGTGAGAAACCTGCATCAGACGAGTTTAAAATATTGAAGTATTCCCATATTTCAGCCAGCATTCCGGATGAACTTGGTACTTCAAAAGGAGACCTCTTGTTGCAGGAATTAAAGGATAGAATAGATGAATACTACAATTGGGAAGTTCCTGGGGAAGATGATGTCATTATAGAATATTTGAATCGAGCTGAAAGGCTTGTGTCACCTCATAAGGCATTTTATACAATGGCTGAAAACCTGAATATTGATAAAAGGTTCAATAAAGACTATTATGTTACTGGCAATCGTGGTAGTGCATACATTCCAGCTTGTCAGTGGTACAAATATCCCCAATGGAGAGGAACAAATTGTAAGAAAACAAATACTGGTACTACGTGTTTTGAAATCAATATTGATTTTCAATAGGACACAAAAGATAATTCTTTCAAATTATATCTTGAATATACAACGTGTCCTTACCAAACCCGTAAAGAGATGGCAACCTACGATGAAGCATTCCTGAATGATTATAGGCAAGCTAGAGAATTGTTCTATGAGCATGTCAATAATTGCAATATTAATAAATGGGTCATAAACAAAACCCCTTTGAGAATTGCAAAGTTCAATTTTGATAAAAGTATCACATTTGGTGAACTTAAGAGGAATGTGGATGAATTAACATCAACTGCTACTAATGTCGTTGATGATTGGTTTCAGTTGAAATGCAATGAGTGAGGGCAATATTATGGAAAAAGTTGTTAGATTTATGCACAAATTCTTAGGCAATGACTCCGAATTCAAAGATAAAGAATTGGAGATGTACAAGCTTGCACTGACTCACAGCAGCAACAATTCACCATTCAACCACAATCAGCGGCTTGCATTCATAGGTGATTCAGTTCTTCGTTTGATTATTCGTGAACACCTCTATAATAAATATCCCAATTGGACAAAAGGTCAACTCTCTGATACTGCTAAAGGCACAGATAAAACAATTGGAATTGAACAGAATAAGAAATATGCAAAAATTGCCATAAAATTAAACGTCCTAGAATATATGGACATTCAGAATCAATCATTCGAATCAGATAGCACAATAACCAACGCTGAGACATTTGAAGCACTATTTGGTGCTGTTTACCTTACAAGAGGGTTGGAAGAAGCGAGACAGCTAGCAGAGAAGTATGTTTTGAATAAATGAGGTATTAATATGGGACAAACAACCGAATCAGGTCGAAAAGCAGTACCTTATGGGCACTATATGGCTGAATTTACTGCAAAACATTTGAGTACAAAGTTGTTAGATACTGAAACAAGAAGTAATGAAGCAATGTATAATGGAAAAAGAGTTACTCTTAAAGCAGCACATAAAAGGACACCTTCCATTGGAGTTACCATAAACGTACTAGAGAAAATCCAAGTAAT
>DQIP01000089.1 GCA_020793565.1 Candidatus Methanovorans sp. | reverse complement strand
AGAATAAGCTTTCTGTTATGGATGCAATTGAAGCAGTATTCAATGGAAAGCCATTTGTTCCTTTTCTGCCAGTTGCATAAGTGGAATTTAATTTGTGGTATCAAGTGAAGAAACTGAATGTTTTAGGTGATATTTGGACGGGCTGAATAGTTACATTCTTTATTTCTATTTGGTCTCTCATGTCTCGTAGGAGTACTCTTTATAGTTAATCTTCCGTCAATAATTCCAGACAACATTAAAAATGTAGGATTTGTAGATGGTTCAAATATATTGAAACCGGATCACAATTTCGCAGGAGAGGGGGATAATTTCACAGAGTACAGGGATATTAATTCAGCAAAACACGCATTGATGGACGGCAATATTTTCTTATATTTTGTGGTTCATGAAGATTATTTGGAAACAGGGAAAATTACAGTTTATTCCAAAGAAGGCCTTTTTTCGGATTTTACTCCAACAATAAGCATTGAAGAATTTATGAGGAAAAATTTACTGATCTACGCAAATACAAGTGATGAGATCATACTAAAACTTAAGGATTCTGAAATAACAGAAAATGAAATAGATGACCTGCTAAAACGCGCAAATATCACCTACGAAATGTCTCAAAGAATCCGATATCCAATGGTAGAAGAAAAAGTGATTGTGAAAAAAGGTGATGCAGAATGAAAATAAGAACAAACAAAAAGATTTTACTCGCTTCAGGAATTGGTTTGGTATTGATCTTAGTAGGGGTCCTTGCGTTTCAATTCCAGACATATTCCAGAGCCCTGTTTTATGTAGGATTATGTTTAATTATTGTTGGATTTAACATATTTTGTGTAGTGTTGTATGCTGCTACAACATCAAAACCAAAAACAGAACTTGTAGCGGATGAACGGGTCACGAGAATCAATGAAAAAGCAGGCAATTCTGCATTTAAGCTGGTTTTGTCATTTATATCAACTGTAATCATGGCAGATATAATCTGGTCATTAAACTTTGAACTTAGGTACATGTTCATCATGACCGTAGCAGTAGGAATATATTCAAATTATATATTTAGATGGTACTACAAAACTTTTGCAACATCATGAGCGAATTTAAGAGATGGGGTGAGGGGCAACATGAAACCTGCAAAGCAGAAAATGAGGGATGGAAGATGAGATTATTATCAGGTATCAGGAGGTAAGAAAAATGCAAGCAGATGATTTTTGGTTTTGGTATTTGTATGTTGTACTAATGGGGGTAGTGTACGAAGTGATTCGCAGATTGCGAAGGAAGTATAAGCATATAGACGATATCAGATTTGATGAGCGAACAAACCAAATTACAAGACAATCACTGAGTGTATCATGGTTTCTTACATTTATGACCGTGGGGACTTTGGCGTTCACAAGCGTTTTTAGACCGGAACTACTGACCGTCCCTTTGGTAATAACTGTTGTTTTCGGAACAATGCTGGGGAGTTACATAGTTGCGGATTATTACTACAACAGAAAAGGGGACGTGATTCGGTGAAACTAAGAAAAGATAAAGATATTTTGCAATTTTCTGGAATGGGTCTGGGCCTTATATTGCTGGGCATAATAATCCTGTGGATAGTTCCTGATGTTGTTGGAAGAACATGGACATTTCCTTATGTTATTGGAGGAATATTCATTTTTGCTGGAATAATGCTAATAATTATGAGTCTATGCACCACTACAATGACCAGAGAAGACCTGATTCAGGATGAAAGGTTTGTGAGAATCACTGAAAAGGCAGGTTATCATGCATTCTGGATTCTCCTTGTAACCATGGTTCTTGTTCAATTAATAGCTATGTTCTGGAGATTAAATCTTAACTACAAGAGTGTTTCACCTGACATCTTCATGGTTGGAATTTTTTCATTTATTATACTTCGATGGTATTATAATCGAAGGGATGATATCGTGTGAAAACCAGAATAAAGGAATTCAGGGCAAGATACAATTTAACTCAGGAAGAACTTGCAAAGAAAGCCGGTGTAAGGCGGGAGACGATAGTATTTCTTGAAAGGGGAAAATACAATCCTTCTCTTAAATTAGCTCATGATGTTGCAAA
This sequence comes from Candidatus Methanovorans sp., assembly GCA_020793565.1. Lineage (GTDB taxonomy): Archaea > Halobacteriota > Methanosarcinia > Methanosarcinales > Methanosarcinaceae > Methanovorans. The sequence goes on along the minus strand of DQIP01000089.1, from coordinate 2,025 downwards.
GGTTCTTGATGCAACACTTGAAGAATTGTTTATTTTCGAGGATGATTGATCACTTGTACTATACCTTATCTGGAATATACTAAAATGTCTCAATATCCTTACCCGCCTGCAATAGGGGGAATTATAACAACAACATCCCCATCCTTGAGTTTTGTATCCAGTCCATTGAGGTATTCAATATCCCTGCCGTTTATTATCATTTTAATGCCGGACTTCAGTTTCGTTCCGTTCATTATAGCCTGCCTTAACTTATTTCCGTACTTTTCAACAAGCATCTGGATTACTGTAACGGCAGTATCATGATGAGTGCATGAAAGTTCAATAGACGATTCGCCTGTAATCACACGAATTGTGGCAAGAAACTTCACTTCTATTTTCACGGTCGGCGTCTCCGGGTGTACATTAAAATGAAATGGGCTATGACAGCCCAAGTTCTTTAAGTTTCTCTTCCGTAGGTTTACCGTTCACCCAACCGCGGAGCTCATAATATTCAGGAAGCATTTCCGACAGGTGTGATATATTTCCTTTGGCCGGGCCGGTAGGAATTGGTTCTTCCAGTAATCTCTTAGGCAATGTATCCTGTTTTTCATCAGCCCCGTATTTGTTGTTCAGATGCCTTTCAATATTTGTCACTCTCTCGCCGATGGTTAATACTTCAGCATCATCTAGGTCCCAGCCTGTAATGCTGGACAGCAAGCCCGTGTAGTCCGGTATTCCAAGAGCAAAGGTATTGAACAGGCAGACTCCAGATGAATTAACAACCGATGTGAAATCCTGGAAAGTTTTTGTCCACTGTGCTTTATCTTTGGTCACAAATGGGTCCAATTTTTCAGGCAAACCCAGAATTTCGGGAGAAATCATATAACCACCAACATGACAGCCACCACGATTTGTAGTTGCGTAACTGAGTCCCATTCCCTGAATGGAGCGGGGATCATAAGCGGGAAGTTCCAGACCTTTGACACTCATTGACATGTCAGGTGCCCCGAATTTTTCACCCAATTTTTTAGATCCGAGTGCAAGATCGGCACCAATTCCGGCCAGGTATGCTGTTTTCCATACAGCTTCCACCATTGCCCCTGCATTTCCGAATCTTAAGTCAAGACCATACAGTTTTGATTCAGGAATATTGCCGTTTTCCACAAGTTCCATGGCACAAGCAATGGTTGCACCCATGGAAATGGTATCAAGTCCAAGTTCATCAGATAAATGGTTGGCTTTAATTATTGCATCAAGCTCAACTACTCCACAATCAGAACCAAAGGCAAAAATTGTCTCGTACTCAGGACCTTCACTTTTACTGATTCTGAATGGACCGTCGGTAACCTCTGAAACTCTTCCGCAGCCTATTGGACAACCCCAACACGCATTTTTCCCGATAACATACGTTTTAGCAAGGGCTTCACCGCTTTGCTTATCTGCCTCCGGAAAATATGCAGTCTGGAAGTTTCGTGCCGGATACGCACCGTGCTCGTTGATTGTATTGACAAGTACTGCAGTTCCGTAGGTTGGAAGTCCCTGGCCTGTCACCGGGTTCTCCTTTATCTTACTCCTAGCTTCTTTAACACGTTTATTCATTTCATCAGGCTTGGCAATTGACACTTTTTCAGTGCCGTAGACTGCTATTGCTTTGAGGTTCTTGCTGCCCATAACGGCACCTACACCACACCGTGCGGCAGCTCGATGCTTATCATTGATTATACAGGCAATTGCTACCAGATTCTCACCTGCAGGCCCTATGCAGGCTACTGATGCTTTTGGTTGTCCGATCTCTTCAAGTATCTTATCAGTTGTCGCAAATGTTGTCATGCCCCAGATACCAGTTGCATCCTTAAGTTCTGCTTTACCATTGATAATACTGAGGTAGACAGGAGTATTTGAGGCACCTTTGATAATAACTGCATCATATGAGACTTTTTATTATTTTCAGGTGGTCAGCACATCCCAATATATTTTAGATACAACACTATCTAAGTTCTATTGAATATTAAATAATAATATTTATATGTTATGTGATTTATATAA
>DQIP01000090.1 GCA_020793565.1 Candidatus Methanovorans sp. | reverse complement strand
TGAATCCCCCATCCTGCAGTCACTATACCCCGGACTTAAGTCCAAGGCCTGTATAATATATCTCAGCCTTTCGATTTCTTATCTTGTCCGGCAATATATTTCTCAACAACTTCCCAGCCATGTCCAACACTTCCATGATAACAACTTGGTGCCCATAAACTGTGCTTACACCATTGTTTAAGTTCAGGAAACTCCTGTCTTAATATCCTGCTGCTTCTACCTTTTAATCTCTTAGCAATAAAGCTTACGGAATATTTCGGAGGATATTGAATAAATAAGTGAATGTGATCGGAGCTTACAGACATATCAATTACTTCGATATCAAGTTCCTTGCAGGTTTTCCTAATAATTGCTTCCGCGACCATCGCTACTTCCCCGACAAGTACTTTTCCTCTGTATTTAGGAGAGAACACCATGTGATCGGTGAGTAGTGATACCGTGTGCCTGTCATGCCTCAATTGTTTTGCCATGCTTAATCTCCTCTATAAAAGTAGATCATGTCAAATAAACATTTGGTAAGTGGGGTGAAAGTATTAATTTTATACGCAAACCTTTGATCAAATTAATTTCACTCCACATCTACAAAAACCAGAGTTACCACTCACGGCACAATCCCCACCTTCACATCGCCTCAGGCGCCCCGATCCCCAGCGTATCCAGCGCATTACCAAGCACGATCCGTGCGCAGTCCACAAGTGCAAGCCTGTTCGTCCTCAAATCCTCCTCCTCAGCACTTATCACAGGCACGAACCTGTAGAACTGGTTGAACGCATCCGCGAGTTCCCTCGCATATATCGCAAAGATGTGCGGCTTCAATTCGCGCGCAGACTGGTCTATTACCTTGTCAAACAGAGCCATTTTCTTGATCAAAGCAACCTCCGTATCCTCCACAAGCACGGACGGGTCAACCTCTGTACCAGGGTTCCATATCCTGTCATCCTCTGCCTTTTTCAGGATACTGCACGCGCGGGCATTTGAATACTGGATGAACGGCGCGCCCTGTTTCTCAAAATCAAGCGCTGTTTTCCAGTCAAAGACCGTGGACTTTTCAGGCGACACTTTTACGATATCATATCGCACAGCACCCATACCAACAACCTTTGCAACCTGCCTTTTGAACTCATCCGGCATCTCAGGACGGCGCTTCTCAACTTCCCTGTATGCCTGCTCCTCGATCTGGTCAAACAACTCATCGGATGTAATGAACTTACCGCGCCGTGTGCTCATCGAGCCTTCCGGCAGGGACACGAACTCGAAAATAACAATATCTGGTTCAGGCTTCCCGATCGCGTTCAGGGTTGCCTTGAGTTGTCCCGAGATCAGTTTGTGGTCAGCTCCTAAGACATCGATCATGCGCTCTGCACGCTTACCTTTCCACTCATGGTATGCCAGGTCGCGCGTAGTGTAAAGCGACGTGCCGTCCGAGCGCTGGATAACAAGAGTCTTTTTAAAACCATAATCCAAAAGGTCCACAACAAGCGCACCTTTATCGATCTCGGTGCGTCCTGTTGCCTTGATCTCACCAACAATACTCGAAACAGCACCACTGCGTATGAAATCCGACTCGTTGACAAAACTGTCATGGTGAACATTCATCCTGAGTAGTGTCTCCCTGATACCGGAAATTGCAAGACTGACCGCCTTATCGAAACTCTCGATCGTAGCCTCGTCCCCGCTCTCAACAAGCTGCATGCGCCTGTCAATCCCTGCGACCTTTTCAGGGTGTTCCTCAAGATCCGCATTCGCCTTAATATACACATCCGCAATCGCATGGTCTGATTTTTTTGCAGTGTCAAATTCAAATTGTGACAGTGCCCATGCTACGATAGCTATCTGCCGACCCATATCATTCACATAGTACTGCGCCTCAACGTCATATCCGGCGCGCTTGAGTATTCGCGTCAGCGTATCGCCTATCACGGAATTGCGAATATGTCCGACATGCAGGGGACCGTTCGGGTTTGCAGACGTGTGCTCCATAACAATACTGCCGGTGCGGAAACCGCCGCCAAAATCCTTCTTTTCACTCCTTATCCTGACAAACGTCTCATCGACATATCTGCGGCTTGCCGTAATGTTCAGGTATGGTCCCGTTACCTCGATCTTTCCAACATACGAGCCATCGGGTATCACTACAGCCGCAGCGATCTTTTCTGCGATCTCCTTCGGATTCTGTTTTACCTTTGATGCCAGTTTGAATGCAACCCTTGATGCAATATCCGCATGTGGGGACGGTTCAAGTATCAGATCACCAATTTCAAATCCAGCCGACCTGATAGCATCATCCAATATAGACGTAACCTGTTCTTTGAATTGTAAAAACAAATATTATCACCTTTTTAATTGTATATGATTTATAGAATAATATGATCCGGGTTAATCCGAGCATAGCGAGGACTTTCCCGTTGTTATAATCTATGGGATTATGTAGTCCGAGTAAATCCGAACGCAGGGATGATTTTCTCGTTGTATATAATCTATGGGATTATGTAGTCCGAGTAAATCCGAGCGTAGCGATGATTTTCTCGCTATATGTATATTATAAGATATGTACTCCAAGTTAATCCGGACGTTAGCAAGATTATCCTGTCGTTATATCCCTGTGCTGTACCGTAGTATTGCAGCAATGCCGCCAAAAGCGTTCATGAGCTGTGCACCCTCGTCAAAATCAGTTGAGATAAATGCAACCGCTGTGCCCATCTGGTCACACATGCCGGATAGTTCATTCACTATATCCACTTTTTCAGCAACTTTCAGGAATGAACCGCATTCAGGACAGTTACCTGGAGGTTCGATCTTCTCGCCAGGCCTGTACTCACGTATAACACTGGTTTCGTAATCACATGAACCGCATTTTATGATGTCCTTTTCAGCCCTCAGGTCTTCGGAAAGCAGCAACACATCAACAGCACCGACATCCAGGTTTGCCTTTACAGCCTCCGCACCGTATGTCGCTTTTCCTGAATCCGCAACCAGTTCACCAAAGAATCTTTGCATCATCTTTTTTTCAACCATAAGATCAAGGTCTGCCAGCCTGTCACCTGCAGCGTTCACAAGTTCGGAAAGTCCGGATTCGTCTGTGTATGCTGCATCAAACAATCCTATGACTTTTTTCTGTATCTCGTGATGGAAGAAATGACCAGATTCAAACTCTTCCTTGGTCGGGGAAGGGCCGCCTATCAGGACACCTTCAAAATCCTTGTGATCTACTGTCATGAACACATCACTTGCAGCATTTCCGATGCGTTTGTAGAAATCATGGATCGCAATGAGGCGAAGCTGCTGGAACCTGTGTGCACTCTGGCCACCTTTTCTCTGCTTGCCTGGTACGTTTGACGTCAAATGACGGAATGATTCGATATGTTTCCCTGCCAATAATCCTACCGTCGCCTCTCGCCGGTCTAGAACCAGTAGGCCGTATGTCTTTTTATCTCGCAGCATATCTTCGAGAGGCTGAAGATAAAAAGATGAATCACAGTGGTACTTATAGGATATGAATGGCTCAGGCGGCTCGACCATAGTCGTTTCCATACTGGTCTTGTTGGCACCTACATCCACAGCACCGGTAAAGAACACGATACCGTTCTCAGGCGCTTTTTGGATATACCGCAGCCTTGATAGCAGCGATTCAAGTGCTCCCTGTACATTTGTCTTGGTGAGTTTGGATTTGATATTTGCAGCCTGGCCGTGCTCATCCCGAAGCTGGGACGTGACGTCTGATATCTGCTTATCATGCGGAATGTAGAGCGATACAAGTTCGGTGCTCCTGCCTTTTTTATCCCTGAGTGCTTCAAGTTTGCGTTTGAATTCGTATTTCTGGTGTGCCGATTGTTCTGCCATTGTGTGAATGCCTCGTGATTGGGATTGGAATTGGAATTGGAATTGGGATTGGGATTATGATGTGTGAATGGATTATGGTTTTTTACTCTAAGTAGATGTTGATACAAATATAGGTTATGATGGCTATGGCGTCATTCTGGCATCTGTGTCAATAAAGTTAGACAGCCACATGCCAATATCCGCATCGGTCACGTCATTAAACTCATCCTCAACAAGTGCAATAAAATCCCGAAGGATCTCAGGTCTTTTCACATCAGATTTAACTAAAGGATGTTGTGGAAACTTTCTTATCAATTGCTTTGCT
>DQIP01000091.1 GCA_020793565.1 Candidatus Methanovorans sp. | reverse complement strand
GGAGATTTTTATCGGTTGAAATGCTGCGAAAATGCCCATATCGTTCACGTTAGTGGTGTGGGAATCCGCCGCCTGCGGCGTTTGTATTGGTTTTAGCTTCAGTTTTAGATCGAACAATCTAATTTACGCAGCTATACAAATACAGGAAATCTAATCTGACCTTAAACTTTTCCGAGAAAATCCCTAACAGGTTGTCCCACAAGGCAAAGCATGTGTACAAATCATACATATTAAATCCGAGATGGGTAAAAAATACATAATTTACATCAATAATTGCCTTATTGAGATAAGATATGGTAAATTTGTGCAATGAAAATTAGTTTTGGGACAGCCTACTAAGACCGGATTAACTCGGACTATATAATTATATAAATTACACACGATAAAAACCGAAAATAACATCGCTAACGCGCGAATCAACTCGCACTATATAATTGTATAAACTGTATACTACAAAATTACAATATGTTAAAAATACCTGAGTGTGAAAGAAAAATGTGAGAGCCGCTCACATTTCACGCTTTAATTTCTCTACAAGTTCCTGCTGAATGAATGTACTGCGATCGCCGCCGCATACCATGCCACGAATACCGATAATGTCAGGCTGGATGCGCCGTAATGCTGGCAGGTTTTCGAACTTGATCGTACCTGCAATTGCACTCAAAAGATTCATATCGTGTGCCAGTTTTGTAAACTCTACCAATTCTTCCTCGGACATGAACTCAAAAGTTGAGCGACCGTCTTTGACGCCGGTATCCATCATGACCACATCAACACCTGCCTTTGCCCCGATAGCCGGAAGCAGCATAGGAGAGATGGAATTGATAAGCTTATAATCGGAATAACCGGATGCTACGACTTTTTTGTTAGGATCATAATCTTTGACTGATTGTACGATATTAGTAAGCATATCAAGTGCTTGCTCTTCTGTCTGGATGTCGAACAATCCTACCTTTACGTATTCTGCGCCTGCGACCGCTGCACCCAATGCGGCAAGTGAGGCAGTTCCGGGTTTGTAGTTAAAATCTCCAATAGTCGCACTTATTGGAAGTTTCGGGTCAATAACATCCCGTACTGACTTTATAACCCATGGGAAATTTGCACCCAATGATCCTTCTTTTGGGTTTTTAACATCGATTATATCGGCACCGCCATTAGCAGCAGCAATCGCTTCTTCACTGTTGATCGGACTTATAAGTAATTTCATGAAACACCTTCTTATTTATATGAGATTGGAATATCATTGTATTGATTAAATATGTTTCGAATTATCTTTGTATTAGACATTTATAACCGCACTGTTGTTCATGCACAGGGCGGAAACCGGCAGAATTACCAACCGATCCATAAGTCCAGTGTGTTTTGCAACTCTTCTGGACCACTGGCAGTGATAGATGCCGCTAAACCGAAAGAGGTGTATGTCGCAGACCTGAACATCCTGCAGGGAATCGGTGCGCACGATATCAATTTTGAATATATTAGTGCGGTTTCAAAAAAGGTCAGGACAATGCTTGACCCGGGCATTTCATCCCCGTCCGATGTCAATGAGGCACTTTCTCTTGCAAGCAGTGTAGTACTTGGTACGGAAACCGCGTCACTGGATACGATATCAAGTGTTGCATCAGAGTTCCCGGGACGCGTGAATGTCAGCATTGACATAAAGAACGGCAGGATACTGGCGCACGACCCGGGGTTGCCGGACGACCCTATAGAAGTTATTGGCTTATTGAATGACATGGCTATCCAGGACATTATAATCCTTGATATGGACAGGGTTGGCACATCAAACGGTGTGGATACACAATTCTTAAGTACAATTGCCGACAGTTCCAAACATAACGTTCTGCTTGGCGGCGGGGTCAAGGATATGGACGATATCGAAATGTTGAAAAATATCGGACTGAAAGGTGCACTTGTGGCAACTGCCCTGCACAACGGCACAATACCGCTTACAATGATCCAGTGAGATTATTGTTCATCAGATTAAACATTAATTTTAGTTATATTAACAGGTGAAAACAATGGCAGACAACGTAGTTACGGAATCCGGAGGCGATGAGTATACGGAAATCAAAATGGGTGCAGGATGGTATCTTACTATCACTCTTACATCAAGCGAGAAATACGACAACGAGTATATTGAGATCGCAAAAGAACGCGGCGGAAACAAACGCAGTCGGTTCAACTTAAACCCGAAGTATGCAAGGGAATTGGGTGCGGCCCTGGTGAAATTCGCGGATGACAATAAACTGCCTTAATACAATGCCTGAACAACCGATGTGAGCAACTCCACCACATCGGCTTCTATTTTTTCAATAGGCCTGTCAGTATCAACAATCATAAACCTCCCAGGGTCTTCTTCTGCAAGACGAAGGTAATTCGCGCGTACACGTTCCAAAAACCCGATCTTCTCGAACTTGGTCTGCTCGCCACGATTGCCGCATCGCCCAACCGCGATCTTCGGGTCGATATCAAAAAGGATGGTCTTATCCGGCACAATGGTCCAGCCGCTGTGAATGGACTGTATCCACTTGATCGGGTCATCGAACCTGTCGCCCAGGGTAACACCCTGATATGCATAACGGCTGTCCGAATACCGATCAGAGATCATGGTCTTTCCATCTTCAAGTGCAGGCTGTATGACCTTTGATATATGCTCGGCGTGGTCGGCTGTGAACAGGAACAGTTCTGCAAGGTGGTCTGTGTCAGAATGTATGGCGTGCTCAACCGCTTCCCCTATCCAGCAGGTTGTCGGTTCTCTTGTGAATACTACCCTACTCATTGCAGGATGTGCCTTCAATCGCTCCAGCACTGTGGATTTGCCGGAGCCGTCGATGCCTTCCAGTGTAATTAATTTTCCCCTCATGCTTCAACCGTTCTATAAACAGGAAATCTATGTACGACCTGTGTTCCCACCAGCACACATCAGGCACTCTCTTTGAATGAAGTTCGGATCTGCCTGAAATATAAAATTGCAAATATTGCACCTGAAATACGCCATTGGTTTGTCGATATTATCCATTTTGGTCATCCTACAAATATCAGGACTTAAGATCATTGGTCAATAATAAGTTAACCAGCAAATAATATTAATGTGCCGATATCTTAATAATATCCAAAAAGAGATACACAAAGGAAAATATGACAACGATTGGAGTTATCACGCGCGGAAAATATGGCAGGCGTTTCATTGAATCGATCCTGTCAAAAACAGGTTTTGATGTTGTGTCAGCCGACCTGCCCGAAATACTCCCGAATTTCATCGAAGACCCTGCACTTTTCCTTGTAAAACAAAACCTCAACAAAGAAGTGTTCAAAGCAGACACTCTCATAACCTATTCGATGCATCCTGACATCACACCTGAAATTGCAAAGCGTGCAGGAAAAAGTGGTGTGCGCGCACTGATCGTACCAGGCGGCGCATCGCGTGCACCTGTCTGCGAACTTGATGAGATATCAAGGCAATACGGCATGTACATAGAAGTGGATGACATCTGTTGCACACTAAAACAAAACCCTGCCGCCCCGGAATTCACATCAAAGTTCGGAAGTCCGGTCCTTGAAATCAATACCCGTGACGGGATTATCGTTGATGTCAACGTAATTCGCGGCGCACCCTGCGGCAGTACATGGCAGATGGCAGAAAAACTCATCGGGACTGCGATCAGTGATGCTCCCGCACGCGCAGGGCTGTTGATACAGCAATATCCATGCCGTGCAGTCAGGGGACAACTCGGGGGGATACACGAATCTGCACAAATTCATAAAAATGCGGTGAAAAATGCCCTTGATAAGGGTGATTGAATATTATGTATGATCCTGAACAAGTCCGGCCATATGGGGTGTGGCATCAATAATGCCGAAAACTTGCCGCACGGTTGTACAATCCCGAAACTTGTTATTATTTTTCGGGTGATTCGGAAAAACGAAGATTATGCAGGGGAACGCAGGGAAAAATAACAACCTTATGTTATGTAACCTGCACGCCTTGCAGGCGTAGCAGGCACTCAACTCCATAGGAGTGAGTGTTCCCTGCATTCCCCGGGATGAATATTTTTAGCCATGCCCACGATCCAGAATAAATTAAAAGTCACACAATAGTGCAATACCTTCGCCAAATAATCAGCACTAACCACTGTTAATACTTCCGATTTTCGTTATTCGGCT
>DQIP01000092.1 GCA_020793565.1 Candidatus Methanovorans sp. | reverse complement strand
ATACTATTTTCATAATCGGTATAATCCGGATCGCGAGCTTCAAAAACTCTTATATCGCATTCTGATTTGATCTCACCTGGTTTGAGCAGCAGTGCTCTCACATCTTTAAGAATGACACTGACCTCTGCTACAGCATTGGCATCGACATAAACATCTTTTTTCTCGAATTCATGACCATTTACACAAAAGCGAACATCGGCAGTTTCACTTCTTAGTCCATTGTTTTCAAGGTGGACAGTAACATTGACATTATCGCCTTCTTTCGGGTACTCCGGGTCAAATGAAATATCGATAATATCCCATGGACTTTTACCCTCTCTGCTCAAATTCTTCACGTTATTTGTCAGATTGTTCTCTGGATTGTTATGTTCATCGATTGTGACAACAAGTACCTGTTGATTGCCAGTGGTTGCATTCGAGAGATCCCATTCTGTATATATAGTGCAGATTTCACCTGCAGTAAGGCTCATGCCGTTTATTTCATTTGAAAAACCGTTATGTTCAAACCGGATTGTGAAATTATTTGCAGGTATTGCACCTCGATTTTCTATGATCGTAGCCACATTGAATAAATCTTCTTTGCCATATAGATACGGGTTCTCATCTCCTGCCGTGAGTGATACATCAGTCACAACGAGATCAGTCCCGTTCACAAAGATCGGCCACATCATCACGTTGTTAGTTTCATTGATCTCGGATGTTTTTCTGTACGGATCAACCAAAACACTGATGTTGCAGTCTCCGCCCAGATTCGTTGAACCGATGTCCCAGTCAAAAACAATGTAATCCGGAATTTTGGGATAGAGTGTGCGGCTGGTGGAATAGATCAATTCACTGTCTCTGCCATTATCTATTGAAATATCGATCGCAGTATCCCCAGCTCTGACCCCAAGATTCTCAAGTGTGATATTAAAACTCACATTATCGCCAAATTTCGCAGTTCGGGAACTGGAAGTGATATTTGTTACTGTAAAATCACGCGATGGTATCACCGTCAGATCCGCTATCCTGCTGCTATCTCCAGCAGCGACCTTGATCTCATATTCGTTGCTACACCAACCGCATGTTGCATTCCAGACCGCGCTGGTGGTGTTTACCCCGTGTGCTTCTATATAAATAATGGATGCAAAATCATCTATAGGGAAATACTCATCTCCACACTTTTCTGCTATAGAAAAATCAACATCAACCCACGCACCCACACTCCCCATGTTATTTATTGTGGCAGTAACATTCGCCGGATCACTATCATTCACTGGACTTGACGGATCAAACTCAATAGCAGTAACAACAAAATCGGGCTCACCAACATCTACGCGAATGCTTAAATTATTGTTAGTTTCGTTTGACTCATTGATATTATTGTTAGAATCCGCTTCAACCACCAGAAGGTAATTTGCGTCAATCTCCGGCACCCAGTTGAAAGTAACAGATTTGGTGTCTCCGGTTATTGACGTAACCGTTATTATATCTATCAAATACCCGTTTGCGGTGAGACTTACATCAAACTCAGATGTAATTGCGGTGCCATCATTCTTTATTTCAGCAGTAATCGTGTTGTTACTGTTAGCAATTAGCCACTCCTGATCCTGAGGAGGCAATATTTGTGTTACTATCAAATCAGGCAAAACCTCCTCTTTATTAATGTTTACCTCGATCATACTATTATTAATATCATCCTTGACTATTGTGTGATCTGCACTCCAGATTACACAATCCTTGCTTGCATTGATCCGTATCACATCTCCTGTACTTATGTTTGCAGTGTCAATCAAAAGTTGATAGTAGTGACTATCGTTAAGCGTCAGAGCCGTCCACCCAATGTTTATGTTGAGATTGGATATGTTCACCACAGGATAGATGCATTCGGTGTCGTTTTCATCGAAGACCTGCCCACATATCATAAAAGGCGCTGTTGATTGTTTTGTTAACTCCACCGTATCGAATGGTGTTACTTCCCATATCCACGTCTTCGTGGCAGCATTTTCGTTGCTTACAATCGCAGAAACATTCCAGATGCCGGGGGTCGCATTCGTATTTGTGTAGGATGCTTGGGTCACACCCATGTCTGTCTGTATATTAGTTCCATCGATGAACCAGATAACATCCACCATCTGATCGATCGTGATGCTAAATGTCCGCGTTGCATTTTCTACATCATGAACAGGAGAATCCGGGGAAAAACCTGTAATCCCGGAAGATGTTGATATGAGTGTAAGAGCAAAATCGAATATCCCGCCGCTGTTGAGATCGTACGCGGTTACTGTGTGGTTTGTGATATTGTACGTTATACCATCGGTAAAATCGAACCTGACTACATCCCCGGTGCTTATATTCACAGGCAAGATCTGGTAGCAGTTAGTACTTATCTCTGCTGTGAACACCTCCCCAGTGTTCAGATTCGTCAGGTTTACTTCCGGATTATTTACCGGATCCCCGTTGCTGTACTGGACCCATCCATCGACCAGAAACGGTGTTGGTGGGGCTATACCGATCGTGGTAAGTAGTAATAATCCGAACAGCAGGTACAACGCTTTCATAATCACCCTCGCCTCATGATTATATACGCAAGAATTAGCAGGAATGTAGTAAATGCAATCTCAAATTTGGGAAGTTCTTGCGCGGGTTGATCGTTTTCGACAGGTACAATGGTTGGCTGCGGATCAGGTGTAGACGTAACTGCCGGTTCACTGGAGAACACATCGATGTTGATGATATCTGATACCTGCAGCCGTGAATAGTCTTTGCTAACAAGTTCGATCTCAGAGTGCGGGAAAGTTATGTTTCCGGATGCTTCCATTCTGATAATATATTCTATTGCAGCCGTCTGGTTTGCATCCAGGTTGGTTTGCAGGGTTGTATTGCCGTTAACAAGTGAGGTACCATCCGGCAGCACATCGCTTATACTCACACTGGCCGCCTTATTTCCTGTATTCACAACAGAAAGGCTTACAGTCACATATTCCCCGCATTTCACCTGCGCAGGAAATGCAGTCCTGTTGAAGATAATATATGCGCCGTCTACTGCTGTTATGGGGGCGTTCGAACTTACACTGTAGTTTACCCCGCGTATGTTCCATTCAGCATTAGCAGGGTTTATGGTAAACACACCCGGTCTGAGGGGCTCCATGTAATAATAGTAGTTTTTATCCTCGTGCGGCGCTAGATTAACTTTCCAGGCCAGTTCTTTCCCGTCAATTTCAAAATCCAGGGGAATGAGTTGTTGACGCAACTCGAAATTCGGTGGAATTACATCCGCAAATGTAATATTAAGATCAACAATACCTGTATTCATCACTTCAATGCTGACCCTCACATCGCGGTCCATGGATGTATTTGTTGTTATTTTGTTAATTTTAAGATCACATAAGGGTAATACATTCAGTGTTTCTGAATCTGCTGCAATATATGCCATATTTTTGTCATCGATACCGCTGGCGTTGGCAGAGATGGTGAACGAGCTGTTGAACAGTAATTCCGGGACCCTGAATATCAGGTCAATGGTTTCGGATTCATCGTCTTTAATGCTGCTGAAGCGGTGTGTGAGTTTTCCATATTTTATTTCCAGCCCGGCAGGATCGATGCCAAGTTCCACATCACTGATCTCAGCTTCGCCGGTGTTCTTGATCTTGACTGTGACATAGATATCCGAATCGGGTGGTTTGTATGTAACACGACTAACACTGACATCAATGGAAAGGCCTGGTTCTTTCCATACATAGAATTCCAGGTGTATGCGTGGGTTTTGCCAGTTAGTCGGGTCTTCGGATAAAACATCGTCTGAGTCATTGTAAATTTTCATCCCGACCGTCTCACCATAGGTGAACACATCACAGGATACATTCAAAACCGATCTGTTCAGCAGCATATCATCTTTTTTTAACTCCAGCAGCACCAGACCCTTATTTTTATCAAAATCAATAACCTCAACAACATAACCCCTTGTACTGTAAGTGTCACCCTGATACAGCATGGCTTCACCAACATAGTCCCAGTCATCATCCCATTGATCTTCTGTGGCAGAGGCTGTTACCATTGTGATCACTGAAAATAAACACAGGACAACTGCAATTTTAATCCTCAGGTTCATCTTTGACAAGTACCCAGCCTCCGCCATCTGTCTGGTAGATTGTTCCAAATTTCATTCCGGTTGTAGTGACAACTTCTTTAGTCATGTCCAGTTTCTCGATCT
>DQIP01000093.1 GCA_020793565.1 Candidatus Methanovorans sp. | reverse complement strand
CTTTTTCTTTATATTTTCTGAGTATCTCTATCAATTCTCTCCTGCTTTTCGGGTCCAGGTTGGCAGTAGGTTCATCCATGGCAAGTATCTCCGGTTCCATGGCAAGTACTGTGGCAAGTGCAGCCCGCCTCTTCTCGCCTCCGCTGAGGTGGTGCGGGACCCTGTGCTCATATCCGACAAGTCCGACCATTTCAAGAGCATCCTTTACCCTTCGCTGCACCTCCTCTTTATCCAAACCAAGATTGATGGGGCCAAATGCCACATCATCACCAAGCAGAGGCATGAACAGCATATCATCAGCATTCTGGAATACGATGCCGATCTTTTTCGGCATTTCATGTATCTTCTTTGGGTCAACGGACTCATCAAGAATCCTGACAGACTCACGTGATGTGACACTATGCAGTATACCATTAAGATGAAGCAGTAATGTGGATTTACCTGCACCGTTCGGTCCGATGAGCGCTACAGATTCACCTTTTTCAATCTCGAACGAGACATGCTCAAGCGCAGCTGTCCCATCACTAAATGTATAGCCCAGATCTTGAACTGTTATTGCAGGCATCATGTTCCCTCCAGTGTACCATACCATACTGCAACCTGTACAAAAATAGCAAACCCACAGACCACTACCGTATATAGCCAATCATGTGGTCTAAGAGTAAATTCATGCATTGTAGTAATCTTTCCTGCATACCCTTTTGATCTCATCGCATAGAAGACCCGTTCCGCCTGTTCAAAGCTCATAACAAAGAGTGTTGCGATGGCTTTCGTGAGTGTGGTTATTGTATAAAGGTTCGATCCCCTTTTAAATCCCCGGGAAGTTAAAGAGCGTTCCATTAGCATAAACTCATTAGATAGCACAAAAATATATCTATAAGTGAATGCAAGCATCTGTACCAGTTTGTTCGGTAGATGCAGGTCTTCGAGTGCCTTGAAGGTAATATCCATCCGTGAGGTCCCGATCATCGGAAATATCAGCATTACTGATGTAAGTGCTTTGATCACGATCATAACGGCAAATTCAACCGACTCTATACCCCGAAAGTTCAGTGTAATGCTGCCAATTTTTGCTATTTCACTCCCTTCACCTATAACAGTAAAAGGGAGAATAATAAGGAAAGGCAGCACAAATAGAAATACCCATTTCAATCGTCCCAGAATAAAGGAAAATGGAATCCTTGATATATAGACCAGAATAATGGCAAAAAGCATACTTATTATGACCAGTTTGAGATCATATAGAAGCATGATTGAAAATATCAACATAAATATGGAAATAACCTTGAGACGGGGATCCCATCTATGAATCGGCGAGGATAATCCTGCATATATATCGATTTCAGATATCAAATCGAATCACGTCTCATTTTTTCATCTTCCAATACTCAACATTTCCGGTTTGACTGTTGCAAGGAATCCGGCAATCACTCCGGTAAAAATAGCCTCGACCAGGATGACCGGGATGTGTGCCAAGACAACAGTTGTTGCAATTTCAGTAAACTGTTCACCGGTTACCAGAAGTTCAACTGCAAGTAACAACACGGCAAGTGCAACTGCAATCCCTCCTGCGATCGCACCGAATAATATCTCATTTTTTCTTATTCCAATATTAAGCTTAAGCTTCATTCCGGCTTTAAATATAAAAAAGGATATTAATGCAGGCACGCCCATATTAACAGTATTGATTCCGATCGTGGTAATGCCGCCATGCTGGAATAGGAAGGCTTGCATCACAAGCGCTATAAAAATACAGGGATAGGCAAGTATTCCAAGCGTCACGCCTGCAAATCCACTTAATACCAGATGAACACTTGTAAGTCCTGCCGGGATACGGATCAACGACGCTACAAAGATCGCTGCCGTGATAACCGAGAGTTTTGGGACATCATCTATCTTCATCTTTTTGAGTGTATATGCTAAAATTGCAGCAGTGATTACCCATCCGGATCCCCAAAGCCACGGTGCAAGTATTCCATCTGAAATGTGTACCATATGTATCCCTCATTGATTTTTTACTATATTTATTCGTATCAGGTTATTATATTGAAGTAGTAAGCATAATTCTTGTTAATATTTGGATTATTGTGCTTTCATTTTTCGGGCCGAGAGATATGCTGCTATTCCGCCTATTCCGGCCAGGAATCCAAATCCAACAAGAACACTCAAGTATAGTGGAAGTTCTGCATTTTCAGGCTGTGAACCTGCAGTCAGGTCAAACTCAAGTTCACCCTTGTGCCCGGTGAGCTCCACTACCACTCTATAACTGGAAGTACCCAGTTCGGGTGCGAAATAATATAATCCATTTTCATCAGTCTTGCCTTCATCATATAGCTTTTCCTGCTCGTCCCTGATAGAATATATCTCTACATTTGCATTGGCCATAGGATCTCCACCGCCATACCATGCTTTTATCTCCACCTCTGTGATCAGTTCACGCACATGTACCCTATGTGCGGATGCAGTGGGAATTAATGTTATACATAAAATTAATACAATTGCGAGAAAACTTAGACTTTGAATTATTCGCATATTATAGTATCCTCCCTTTCAACAACTATATCTTATGGAACAAAATTATTTACCTATTATCAGAGAGCAAACATTTTTTTAAAAAATAGATAGGGGTTGAATAACCCCTATTGATCTAAAAATCTATCTTACTTTCTCCTCAATACAAGGAAAAGTGCTGCAACCAATCCAATTACTGCATATGTGGCTCCAAACCCTGGCGTGCTGGGTGTTGAAGACTGTGTAGCAGCCTGTTCAGCGGCCTGTTTTGCATCCTCTGCTGCTTGCTTTGCCTCTGCTACTGCCTGCTGGAGTTCAGCAGATGATGAGCCCTGGTTTTCAGCAGGTGGAAACTCCTCAAGTACCGGAACGATGAATACACCTCTTACATTTCGTCCATCCACGGGTTCCATTGTGGCACCGACAAACCATATACCTGGTTCATCAAGTGAATACACGAAATCTCCATTATCATTGGACTTTGTAAGCCGTGTGAACACCATAGGTGGATCATACGAATACATTTCCTCTGCCAGTTCAACTATCTCTATACCAAGATCCAGTGTGTGGTATATTTCAATTTCTACAGGTGCATCTGTAAGTGGCTGACCATTGTACATTGCCTTTCCTGCGAACACAAATCCTTCCTCCATGCCATAAGGTCGCATGTATGGAAGAATCTCGGTCTGCTGTCCTACTTCTGCATCCCAGCCTTCCCACATCTCTTCACCGCTGTGGATAACGGCTTTGGTGTAATCTATCAGATTTTCTCCGTCATCCTCATATTTGACAAATACAACAGTGTCGCCATCCTGGTCAACAGTGAATGAAGCTTTGTAGGCTATAAAAGAAACTCCGGTATTTCCGTCTTCATCCATTCCATCAACCGTGATCTCTTCAGGCGTAAGTTGCTCAACAGTACCATCCGGCTTCATGACAGAAACCGCAGGTACAGAAGCCATGTCAAATAATATGTGCTCGTAGGGGTGTCCCCACATCATATATACTGTCTTTGTATCTCCCAGTTCTGCAATATAATCTTCAGGTGCTACATCCCATACAGTCCCCTCACTATCACTTGGGAAAACCATTGTAAAATGTGCACTTGCCATGCCAGCAGATGCGATTAACAATAGCACTGCAAATAGAGTTCTTATTAAATTTCCTTTCATTTAATCACCAATTGGTATTACTTATAAAATCATATTTTAATATCCCAATATTATAATTGATTATCGTATTCGTATGAATAAGTATTATAAATAATTAGTGTTTTCATACATTTTTTAAATAATATATTAATATTGTCCATGTATAAAATACATGTTTTGAGTATACTATTTGCAAACTTTTGCAGAAAATTGATATGCCCTATTCAGAACAATTTGTATACAAATTTCTAAAACCACAATCATACGACATTATTTTATGTTCAAAAAAAAAGATTTACATTTGGAATTTACCTGTGGAAAGTGCAGCAAATACTCTATTTATACATAAAACAAATGGTTAAAGTCTGTGTAATAACGTTTAAAATTTTAATTATTGGGTGAAAAAGGAAAACAATCGATTTATTAAATCGATTCAATGTTGAGGGTTAATAATTGTTGGACCGTCTCTAAACGAAATGAAAGAAAAGAAAAGAAAAGAAAAGAAAAAGAAGTGCCGGATGATGTTATCCGGCAAATTAGGGTTTTGATTCTACTGAACCTAAACTCAGAAG
>DQIP01000094.1 GCA_020793565.1 Candidatus Methanovorans sp. | reverse complement strand
AAAACGCGAAAACTTCCTACTCTTAAACGATATAACCTCCTGTCACCTCATCCTCTTCTATTACAATTTTAAGATGCATATTTTTCTTTATCAAGATTGATGCTTAAAATCTTTATGTTTGTTGTTAGTCGAACTCTTTTATCGTGCCATGAGTCGGCAGTATGGTGTAGCATGTTTAGTTCATTCGCATTTGGCGTTATGCACAATCGACGCACGGTCGGTGTTTTATGCTTCTAGGTGGGCGTGAAGGAGTGATGATACGGCGCAGGGGCAGGAAAGTGAAGGGGGGACGCGTGCGGGTTATTATTTTATTAGACACAGATTTACACTGATTTACGCAGATTTGAACTTGAGAGGGGAGGGAATCATCAATCGGCGCGCATCCGGCGGTTTGCACTTAAAGAAGCCCGCGGATTAAGTGGATTGCAGGTTGCGCGCGGGGTTTAAGAACAACAACTCACCACTTGAAACTTTTCTATTACACCCAATTCAAGAATTGGTGCTTACATATTCGGCAATGTGTCGAGCAAATTCATCGAAATCGTCCAACTTTTCGGTCAGAAATACATCCAGAAGGCTTGAATCAACTTCCTCATATATATGAACCAGAACGTTTCTAAACCCTGCTGCAAAAGAAAATTCTTCTGCGAAGTCCTTTGGAATAATGCCATGCCTGCCGATTATCAGGAACACGCTTATGTAGTATTCGGGTCTCTCAAATCCTTCTTCTGAAATGATTATTTCCCCGATGTCAATCGCACTTTCAATCGCAAGTTGGAAATTTCTCTCAACTGCACTGCGCTGTTCGTAATTCATATCAAGATTGGTGCTGTCAGTGTCTACGGACTTTAAGTATCCAACACATCTTTGCATGAAATTCAATTTTCTAAGTATTTTGTCTTTAGAAGACATTTAAGCCAATCCCTTTTCTATGATCTTTTTCAGTAGTGTTCTGTTTAAGAAATCCTCGTGATATTTTCTATCCAGATATCTGGACATTATACATTGCTCCACATCCAGTTTTAAGTCGTGGTCCCTGACAAGTACAGGAACGTTGGGTTTGATGATCTCAAAATTCAATACGGGTGGAGTATCATTGATGACCAGGAGGTCAATCCTGTTGTTTTTGAGAATAGTTGTGAGTTTTGCGATAAACTCAAGGCGCTTTTGATTCCGCTGCGCTTTTGTCGTTTTGGGTGATAGATATATTCCTATGTCTATGTCGCTGAGCACACCAGCTTTGCCTTTTGCGGCTGAGCCGAACAGATATGCTAGCTCAACATACTCCTGTGCTTGAAAGAACTTTTCAAGTAGGGGAATAAGCTGTTCTTTTTCCAAGTTGCGGTTTGTAGTGCTCATCTGCATCACGGTGGTTGTATTCTTCAAATATTTGTATGCTTTTATAAGTGATAAATCTTAGGCAATCCCTTTGAGTATTGGTGATGTTGCGATGTGTTCAGATGCGATACAGTGGTAGGAAAAGGAAGGGAAGAACGCACGCGGTTTTTTGAATAAGACCGCTAGCGGCGCGGTATAAAATGTGCTTGTTGCCAGTGTTTCATCTCGAAATCAACCGGTCGAATAAAGAAGAGCGATTACTCGCTCTCCCTCTTCTAAGAACCGTACTTGCGACTTTCATCGCATACGGCTCAAGCATTCCATAACCCTTTGTGTATCGGGCAGCAGAAGAAGAACAAGAACTGGCTGTTCTTTAAGCGGAAATGAAAGAATATCAATTAATTTAAAAAAACGATAAGTGTCATTCAAAAATCATCAAGATCGTACACCACAAATCCTTCATCCCGCAGGCGTCCCTTGCCTTCGATCTTTTTTGCAACCAACCCAAAATATTCCTTGCGTATGCCAGTGTTCCATTGTACAAATGTTGATTTTTCATTGAGTTTACCAAGTATCCGCCGGCAATCATTCAATGAAAGTGTTTTCCATTTACATTCAATGAACATAATCTCCTTTAAGCCATCATTCAATGCCACAAGATCGATCTCTTTATCCCTGTGCCACCAGCATCCGATCTTTGTAAATTCAAAAGGCAGGTCTTTGATCTTATCTTCCAGAAACTCTCTGGAAACATCTTCGAATATCTTTCCAAGATATCGATTGTAGCCAGTGTCAAAATCCGCGATCTTTCCAGTTGATATAAGCTCGGATTTGTTCGGATAAATAAACCTGAAATAAAATTTTAAAAAATTGTCCGAAAGAGCATATTTGCGATTCCTTCTTCTCTCCTTATCACTAAGTACCGGATATAATTCCTCAACAACATGCAGATTTACCAGATTGCTCAAGTATTTCGATACCGTAGGTGCAGAAAAATCAGTAAAATTCACAATCTCTCCGAACTTTGTACTGCCAAACGCAATAGCCTTCAATATTTTAAAATATCGTGTCGGATCTCTTAATTCACTTTTAATCAAAATTTCCACTTCATTGAACAGTGTTTTGTTCTGCTGAAAAACCTCTTCCAGATTTTCGCCATGCTCAAGCCGATAACACACTTCTTTGATATATTCGGGTATGCCATCTGTTATGCCATATACCCTGACTGCCTCTTCAAACGACAGAGCGCCAAATTTCAGTATATGCGATGCTTTTAGCGGCTCTAAAAATATCTGACCTGTACGTCTGCCATACAGAGGACTTTTAATATCCAGAAGATAATTTTCCATCATTGAGATCGATGAACCACACAAAATAAGTTTGACAGTAGTATTCTTTAACAATTCATCCCATATTTTCTGGAATTTGGATAATAATGCCCTGTTCTCCAAAATAAGATTTGGAAACTCATCCAAAACAATGATCAATTTATCTTCATTTGTGATCTGCTCGAAAACTTCTTCCCATGTGAGATCACCTTTTGCAATCAAAGGATTATCTATTGTTTTTGCAATGATCCCTTTAAATGCGTTTAGATTTTCTTCCTCTAATGCCTGCTCAACAAAAAAATACACTGCCTTCCTGCCTTTGATCGATTCTTTTATAAGTTCGGTTTTACCGATTCGCCTTCTCCCATAGATCACTATAAATTCGGCACGATCAGAATCGAATGTTTTTCCTAAAAATGCAAGTTCCTTTTCCCGATTGATGAAAGGCGGTTGTTTCCACATGATTATAATAATCGTGTGGCAAGTATTTAATAATTTGGACTAGAATTGGCACTTAACCCGCATTAATTAGATACAATTCAAGATATCTGCAACATTGAATGAGTTGTATTCCAAAAAAACACCGCCCATAGAATCAGGCATCAAGCGGCTTGCGATCCAGACAGACGACCACACGCTTGAATACGCAGACTTCGAAGGCGAAATACAAAAAAGGCAATACGGCGCAGGGACAGTGACCTTTCTGGGATCGGGGTGGGCTTGTGATTGAAAATCTCAGGTAGATCAAAAAGATACTCTTCGAACTGTCTGACAACAAAATGAAGAGTAAATACGCACTCATCAGGAACACACTCCGCCCAGACTGCATCTCAGAGGTCAGATAAAACCTGACCGGGGCCAAACGCCCATCTTCTATATGGGACAAACTCCACCGTGCCTTCATTCACATTCATAACCTCTGCGTGATCAAGTGTCACGATATAACCCCTCTTCATCTTGAACGCATCCATTGCACGCCGCAATCCATCAACCTCGCGTGCCCTTGTCTTTGTATCTGAAACATCCAGGCACACATTCACAAGTGCAAGTGGAGCAGTACCTTTCCATATCAGGAAATCCACTTCTTTTTTATCCATAAGACGGTACACCTCAAGTCCCATTCTCCTGATATCAAGGAACACAGCATTCTCAAGCAACTTTCCACGCTCAGATGAGAAACGATATGATGCTGCCATAAGTAAACCATTATCAACAGCATATACCTTTTTAGGACTTCGCACTCTTCTGCCGGCAGAGAACGAATGTGTCTCTATGAAAAAAAGGAGGTACGGTTCTTCCAGATATCTGGAATATCTATCTATCGAATCGAGTGACACCTTCCCTCCAAGTGCACGTCTGGTACCATTAAGCGTAACAGGACCCGGTACAGATGCCATAAAAGTAGTTGCCACAGATTCCAATTTCTCAATTTCGCGTATTTCATACCTTCTTGCAACATCATGATTGATTATATCCCGATAGATCTGAAGTACCATACGCTCCTTCATATCCGGTTCAGGTGTAAGTACAACCGCAGGAAACGCTGATGCTGAGATGTATTCTGAAGTCAGGCTCTGCATACGATCTGCATCTTCCAGAGGGTCATCGGGATCGAGATCATGAAAACGCATGTATTCCGAA
>DQIP01000095.1 GCA_020793565.1 Candidatus Methanovorans sp. | reverse complement strand
TATTTTCATACAAGTGATGATTACATTAGTGTTACCGATATTGCTCGCTTCAAAGATTCGAAAAGAACGGACTATATCATCCAAAACTGGATGAGAAACAGAAATACCATTGTGTTTTTTGGAATTTTGGGGCGACTTAACAATCTTGATTTTAAACCCATCGAATTCAATGGGTTTAGAAATAAAGCAGGGTTAAACAATTTTATATTAACACCTAGAGACTGTCGTTTTAGCCCACAATTTTCATGCACTCAAGGTGCATTACCTACATATTTCCATCTTTATAAAACGATTTTGTCAACTTTTGATGGATTTAGCACTTTTAAGCCCAATATTCACCCATATATTCCCTTTTTCTGACCATTTCTGTCTGTTTTCAACACATTTTTAGAGAGCATGAGCTACCCACTACATTTGCAAATCTCTTCACATTAACAGTAATTGCAGTAATAGTCGCTTGAATATTCAACTTTGATAAACCCCAAAATTTTGCTCTTGCCATCCCCTGAAAACGTTTCATTTCCCCTTGCTTAGGTTCAATTTTAGATCTGCCTTTCATATCTTCCTTATATTCCTTTGTTTTATTGTATTTCTTTGCCTCCTTAACAAGCTCATAATGTTCCCCAATTGTAATTGTTCTTCTATCCTGTTTAGTACATCGTTTTCTCAGTGCGCAATTTTTACATACTTTTTTTTCAAAAAAGAACGTTTTCTTTCCAGACTTCACATTGTAATTGAAATCCATCGTCCTAGATCCTGCAGGACATGTAACACAAGTGTCCTCAATAATGAATTCTTTTTGAGTGAATAATCCGGTAGGATTGAAATCTTCTCTAAAAGGTGCAACAAGAGTAATCCCCCTCATCACAGTCATTTCGTATCGATTATCTCCACTGCCATAATGGCTATCTCCCACAATTTTCATTGGTTTTGAACTGTTTTCTATCTTTTCATCAACAAGTGGCACCAGTACATCACCATCATAACCATTACCCGGAGTAGCATTGATGTTAGTGATAAAACCATCCTCAGACATCATTGAGTTCACCTTATATCCGGTGAACTTTTTTTTGTCAGATTTCGCACCATGTCTTGCATCTTCATCCACCACACTTACAAGTCTGTCTTTGACCTTATCTTTATTTTTTTGGATATTATCATTTTTCACCTCTACATTTTCATTCAGTATTCGTTTCAACAGGTTGACTTTTTCCTCAACATAAGGCCCCATTCCATCTGCAATTTCAATTAACTTTCGGGCTTCTTTTACTACCTCAACAAGTTTAGATTTTTTATCATTTATGTTTAACTTGTATACCTTTTCATTTTTTGTAGCAACTTTTTTTCCACCCAGTTCATTGTAAAGTTTTGGATTAATTTTTTCAATTTCATACATGACAACTTTTATCCCCTGTCTGATGAAATCAATAGTGGCAGGTATAGCTATATTGGCTATAACATGTGTGGCATCCACCTGTTGCGTACCTTTTGCAAAACCTTCACTTTCAATCTGTTTTAATATGGCAAAGAAAAGTTTTTTCCACATCTCTTCCCCAAGTCTGTCTCTGAAATCTCCCAGTGCACTGTGATCGTAAGAATTGTCTTCGATGGAAAGTCCGATGAACCATTTTGTCATGATGTCATATCTGGCGGATTGTTCCATTTGTCGATCTGAATAGTCGTTGAGATATTGAACTATTGCTGACCGGAACATCATTTCAGGTGTGTTTTTTACAGGTCTTCCTTTGTCAAGTGAATAGAGATCACTGCATGCGTTATTTACAAAGGTAAAATCAATGAGTTTGTTTATTCGGTAGAGGATGTGGTCTTCTGATATGAGTTTTTCATAAACGGTTGGGCCGTGGATGAAAGTGGTTTGTCTGGAATTTGGTATTGAAAACATTTCATCACACTAAAATCATACTTTTTAAGTAATAATTGTACTCAACTAATATATATGCTTCGATGTGTATCGATTTACAAGAATAAGTTCGCTAAAACAAGTGTTTATTTGTGCTGAATTATGTCAGATATCACGTCAAACGGAAAATTAAAAAGAGAATATGGGTGAAACTTATATAAGTGAGGGACTTTTCCGACAATTTCAATGTAAATAAACTTAACAACATCTGCAAAAAGAAATTAAAAACAAATAGGAAATTCATTTAAGTGGTTACTTTATACATATATGAATTATATTATAGTAAAAAAAGGAAGATAATCCCCATGACTACAGATTTAACATTTATCACAAACGAGGAAAACAACAAGTTGGTAGATAGGTTTGCTGTCCTGATAAAACATTCTCAGTTCTTTGATTGTTTGGTGGGGTATTTTTATACGAGTGGATTTTATTCATTGTATGAATCATTAGAAGAAACTGAAAAAATTAGAATTTTAATTGGTATTAGCACAAATAAAGACACTTTTGATTTAATCCAAGAATCGCAGAAACAGATTCAAACGGAACTAAAATTATCGCACAAAGAAACAAAAAACGAATATTCCAATAAAGTAGCAGAGGAGTATGAAAATTCAGAGGATTCTGTTGAAGTGTACGAAGGCACTAAAAAATTCATTGAATGGATTAAATCTGATAAGTTAAAAATAAAAGTATATCCTGATGAAAATATACATTCGAAAGTCTATATCATGACTTTTGATGAAGAAAAAGCGTATGATAAAGGCAGAGTGATAACCGGATCAAGTAATTTTTCACAATCAGGATTGAGGGACAATCTGGAATTTAATGTTGAATTAAAGAATAGTTCTGATCACAAATTTGCATTGGATCAATTCAATAAGTTATGGGAAAATTCGGTTGATGTTTCAGAGGAATATATTGAAACCATTGATACAAAGACATGGTTAAACGATAAAATCACGCCTTATGAACTATATTTGAAATTCCTTTATGAATATCTGGAAGAAAAAATAAATCTGGATTTAGAGGATATAGATGATTTCTATCGTCCACCGAATTTTATGGATCTAAAATATCAAAAAGATGCGGTTCAGGATGCAAAAGTAAAACTCTTGGAATACGGCGGAGTATTCATTTCTGATGTTGTAGGTCTGGGCAAGACGTATATTGCTACAATGCTGGCTCAACGATTAGACGGCAGAACACTGGTAATTGCGCCTCCTGTTTTAATTGATAGGGACAACCCGGGGTCATGGACAAATGTTTTTGAAGATTTTGGAATTCAGCATAGTTATATCGAATCTCGTGGGAAATTGGATGACATCATCAGAAGAATTACTGATACTGATAAAAATCAATATTACAAAAACGTAATCATTGACGAAGCTCACAGTTTTAGGAATGAAGCAACTCAGTCTTATGAGAAATTAGCTCAAATTTGCAGAGGAAAAAGAGTTATTCTAGTTTCTGCAACACCTTTAAACAACACACCACTTGATATTTTAAGTCCGATCAAATTGTTCCAAAATGCAAATAGATCGACACTCCCGAATCCAAAAGTAAAGGATTTAGAGAGATACTTTAATGGATTGCATCGAGCAAGAGATGAGAACTTTTTCACAGGGGAAAGTATAGTTTCATTAAGAAAATGTTCAGAACCTACATTTACTTACTGCGATTTTGATTGTTATGTTTCTCAAACTTTCGTTGTCATAAAAACGGATAGAATCGATTTAAAGTATCTGACAGGAACTTTAAATTCACAACTAATTAAGTTTTGGCTTTATTATGAAGGTAAATTACAAGGGAACAATTATCAAGTTGATTCAGAACCTTTAATGAATGTTCCGATAAAAGTGGGTTCAGATATTGAAAATGCAATGGTAGTTGATCTTATATGCCAAATCCTTTTCATTACAAAAGATGCTGATTACCTCGACAATCCTGACAAACAAGCCAAAGTAAAAACCCTCGAAAATCAAATCGACCAGCTCGTTTACAAACTCTACGACCTGACCACCGAAGAGATTAAAATAGTCAAGGAGTTCAATTAGGGGAAATGAGAGCGTCTGCCGGATTGGGGAATTTGAATTGATGAAAACTCAAATGATATATTCGGACGGGATGAACAGGATTTACAGGATGCAACGCCGCGCCGAAATCCTGTCCATCCTGTAAATCCTGTCAAAAAATTGGCTAAATGGACAGAGATACTAAAACCCAATTAAGGAGGCAAATACCATGACAACAATAGAAATGGATGCTGAGAACGATAAAACCACCAAGAACTTTGACAGGTACAAATTCACAAGTGGTACGGTAAACGGAAGCGTCTACCTTCCAAAAGGTATCAGTAAGGTCAAGGTTACGATCGAATATGAGTGAGTGGGTAAAAGTTGTGCAAGGTGAAAAGTAATGTCTCAAAATAAACACTGCGCTGTTTGTAATTCAGTAATAACCCAAGTTTGACAGTTCCCACTCTTTTTTGAAGAGAATATATTCTATTTTTCTCAAAAATT
>DQIP01000096.1 GCA_020793565.1 Candidatus Methanovorans sp. | reverse complement strand
AATTAAAGCAATCAACGACACAATATCATTAAAACACAGGGGTGGGCAATTGCAGGCAGGTGCTATTGTTGTGTTGCATTCGTTTTCCAAAAAGATGGGGTCCAATCCACATCTTCATGTACTTATAACCGAAGGTGGATTTACTAAATCTGGTAAATTCATCCATCAAAAGTTCATTCCTTTCAAAGCAATGCGAAAAACATGGCAATATCAGGTTCTTACCAGATTTAAGGCTGAATTATCTGAAAATAAGGCAGTTTCAGAGTTTGTGGATTTTATTTTCAAGGAGTACCCGAATGGGTTTTACGTACATCTTCCAAAAGAATCAAGAATTACGAACAAACAAAAGATAGCGAAATATGTTGCTAGATACATTAGACATCCAGCTGTCGCAGATTCAAGAATATGCGGTTACGATGGGGATTCGGTTACTTTTTGGTACAAAGATCATGAATATCTGAAACATTTTGTAACAATGAAAGTGCAGGAATTTATTAAAGCATTGATTCAGCATATTCCGGATCGTAATTTTAAAATGATACGGTATTATGGTGCATATGGCCGCCGAATCAAAAAGAGATATTCGAGATATCTACAGAGAAGTATAAAACAGACGACTTTCAGTGACTTTCTCCGAAAAGCAAAGAAGTGGGCACCAGAATGCCCATTTTGTGGGGCGCCGATGAAATTTTATTCATATGAAACAGGACCTCCAAAAGATGCCGCGGAAGTTGACATGAAAATAACGGACTGGTGTGAGGTAAATGCTCAGCCGTAGCTACATTAAATTTGCACCCGAAGGGTGCTTTCTTGTATTGCCGAAAATCGGAAATAGTTGTACTCAAGAAGAGTCATTTAAGGTATATTTATTATCAATGCCCATCATCCAGACATCAGGAGATAGAACATGAGCACATGTGAATATATGCTTGGCAACGTCGCTATAGCGCGAGGAATTGTGGAAGGGGGCGCACAGGTTATTTCGGGATATCCAGGCACGCCCTCATCCGAGATCATTGACACACTGTCAAAAATGAACGAAAGGAACTTCTATGTAGAATGGTCAGTGAACGAAAAAGTGGCAATGGAAGTAGCAGCAGGCGCTGCATGGGCAGGCGTGCGTTCCGTAGTTATAATGAAGCATGTAGGGCTCAATGTTGCAGCCGATCCCTTGATGACACTTGCTTATACCGGTGTGAAAGGAGGTATGGTCATAATCGTTGCAGACGATCCTTTATGCCATTCATCCCAGAATGAACAGGATTCACGAAAGTATGCGGATTTTTCGCTGATTCCATGCCTGGACCCCTCCACAATACAGGAAGCAAAGGACATGATCCCTTATGCTTTTGAACTATCCGAAAAGTTCGGGATTCCCGTGATATTCAGACCTACAACCCGCATTTCACACGGGAAATCCGATGTCGAGCCTGGTGAAGTGGTTGAAAACAGACCTGCGGCGCATTTTGAGAAACTTTTGGACAGGTGGGTGATGCTCCCAAAGAACGCACGTGTACGGCATCTTCATCTTCTCGGGATTCAGGATGATATTACAAAGGAACTCGAAAATTCTCAGTGGAATGAACTGACAATTAATAACGACCCGCAACCAAAGATCGGGGTAATCGCATCCGGAATTGCATCTATGTATGCGAAAGAGGCTATCTTGAATCTTGGGGTTAATGCATCATTCTTAAAAATCGGAACATATCCTGTTCCAAAAGGCCTGATAGGGATATTTCTTGAACATGTGGATACTGTTCTTGTGATCGAAGAACTGGAACCTGTTGTGGAGGACAGGGTCAGGATAATCGCAAATGAAACCGGATCGGATGCTAAAGTGATTGGAAAGGCCGGAAATTTTGTTCCAAGGATTGGGGAATTGAATGTTGAGCTTTGTGAGAATGCGATCGCAAATGCTTTTGGAATACAGGAAAAAACCAAATTTGCAGGTTCTACTGTAGATATGACAGGTATAAACGACATTGAACTTCCGCAACGTCCGCCTGCTATGTGTCCGGGGTGCTCGCACAGGGCTGTGTACCATGCAATGAAGAAAGTATTTGGTGCTGATGCAGTGTATCCGAGCGACATTGGGTGCTACACCCTTGGTGTCCAGAACGGTACTGTGGAAACCACTCTTTGCATGGGTTCCAGTATTACGCTTGCATCCGGGATCTACCATGCCGGGGAATCACGTCCGATCTGTTGTTCGATCGGGGATTCTACCTTTTTCCATACCGGTATGAACGGATTGATGAATGCGGTTTATAATAAAGCGAATATTACTGTGACCATACTTGATAATCGCGTGACCGCCATGACAGGACACCAGCCGAATCCTGGCATGGGTAAGACTGCAACAGGAGATACGACTGTAGACATATCGATCGAGAATCTTTGCCGAAGTCTTGGTGCGGAGTTCGTAGAGGTTGTTGACGCTTATGATCGCAAGGCAACAGTAAAAGCGTTCAGGCGTGCAAAGGAATACGCTGGCACATCTGTCATTATTGCGGAGCAGGCATGTGTAATTGATGCAAGACGTGCAGGTATCAGGCTCAAGCCCTATGTTATCGATGTTGAGAAATGTACCGGTTGCAAACAATGTATTAAATTCGGTTGTCCCGCAATTGAGTTTGATGCTGAGAACAAACATGCGAAGATCACTGCCCTTTGTACCGGATGCGGGGTGTGCGCCCAGATATGTAAATTCTATGCAATTTCGGAGGTGGGATTATGACTACTTATAAGAAAAAACTGGACCTTGTGATTTCCGGTGTGGGCGGGCAGGGTGCTATTCTCGCATCTGATATTATAGGAAAATCTGCGGTTTTAGAAGGTATTCCGATCCGTGCTGCAGAGACACACGGAATGGCCCAGCGAGGAGGTTCGGTTGTGAACCATATCAGGCTGGGGTGCGAATTGGGTTCAATGATCCCGCTACATGAGGGTGATGTACTTCTTGCACTTGAACCGGCAGAAGCATTGCGATATATTGATCTTCTTTCCGTCGATGGTGTGGTTATTGTAAACACACAACCTGTTTTGCCCATAACAGTGACATCAGGCGGGGATGAGTATCCTGGTGTACCTGATATTGTGAAAGTTCTCAAATCTACTCATAAAGTGGTGGCATTCAATGCATCTGAACTTGCGATCAAGGCAGGACATCCCCAGACAATGAATGTTGTAATGGTTGGTGCAGCATCAAATTATTTGCCCATGAGTGAGGACCTGTTGATCGACTGCATAAAAGGAATGGTTCCGCCAAAAACCGTGGATATCAATGTAAGGGCATTTAAACTGGGCAGGGAGCAGGTATCCAGTCATAATAAGTGACAGGGAAAATCAGTGTTATAGACCGGAGCCGACACCGACCACTTAACCGGGCATACCGTGCGCCCTCCGTGTATGTCATTCACTGAATTCCATGTGGGCGGGTGGATACACGACCGCACCAAAACCCCCATGCCTCCACGCAAATAAACGTGACGAATGCGCGCGTTTTATATGTGGAATGGGAGGCTTTTCTTTTATATCGATTTTGACCGTGCGAGAATAATTAATCCCTTGTTCCAGGTATCCGGCTCAGTTCTTCTTCGATCTTCCCAACAATGTCAAACCTGATCCCAAGCGGCATCTCATTATCCCCATATTCACTATGCTTACGCGACCCCTTGCACCCAAAAGATAGACCAAGTCCCATTTCAAGAGCCAGCGCCGTACAGTCCCCGCACACAGACGCTGCTCCGAGCGTATCGATCACAGTCCGCACGCCGCTGGTGTATGAATGCGCCTGTACGATACGCATGGCCCGTTCAGGTGTTACGTACAGTATAAGCACATCGAATTTCTCTTCATTCCCTGACAGCGGCTTGATTCTTATTGATCGATACGGTTTTACGATTTTTGGAAGTGAACCTGATGCGCGCTGCGCTGCCTGCATGTTGATGTACCTGCCCGATCTCAAGTAATAATCATGCGGTGCATCATCGGAAACACCAAGCACGTACGCGCCCACAGGACAACTCTGTGCCGCTATGGAATAACACTCACCATGCCGCGCTTTCTGGATCATTTCGCAGTACAGCAGGTCGGATGGCTCAGCATCTGCGCGTTTATCAAAGGTGACGCAGACAGGTTCGCCACCGTCCATAAGACTTGCAATATTCGGAATTATAATTTTACCCATTCAACCTGCTTCTTGACCATAACGTTAAGATTTATCCGGATTTCATTGATACACATTAGTAATTGGTATTATGTCAAAGTACATATATTAGGTACTATTCAATTTTTTGGTTGATTTATTGCAAAAAGTAACTGCCATGGTCGATTCATAATTTCAAGATATGGTCCCATAAAATGCCAGGTCACTTATTGGATATGTTCAGGTCCAAACTGCATAGTCGGACGCACATTTGAATCGACCAGAAACGTAGATG
>DQIP01000097.1 GCA_020793565.1 Candidatus Methanovorans sp. | reverse complement strand
GTGTAACGTCTGATGGTGGCACGGCTTCGGTGTACAGCTATTATAATGTGTCGCAGGTGGATATTACAATTAAGAGCAAGTATTACAAGGCATGGGAGAGATATCTTGAGGACACGGATGATATGGGGATGCAGTCGATGAGTCTTGATTATACGAATACAACAGTGCATTTACAAAAGGTTTATTCCCCTGATAATATAGATGTACATGTCATATATTCTCCGATGAGTGTTACGGTAGACTAAGTGTATGATGTAAAAAGGAAGCATGGTGTGTAAAAAGTGAACTTAAAAATGTTTAAGTCTGAAAGTGCAGTTTCGCCTGTTATTGGAATTATACTCATGTTAGGGTTGACTATACTTTCCATCAGTACTCTCTTAATTTACAGTGTTCCTACACTTGGTGAATTGGAAGATATGGCAAAGGCACAAAAAGTTGAGCAGGCTTTTACGGTTTTTGATTCACGAACAAGTAAGGTTGCACTTGGTGAATCTCCTATCCAGACCACGTATGTTTCACTTATGGGCGGC
Source organism: Candidatus Methanovorans sp. (assembly GCA_020793565.1). Classification (GTDB taxonomy): domain Archaea; phylum Halobacteriota; class Methanosarcinia; order Methanosarcinales; family Methanosarcinaceae; genus Methanovorans. The sequence continues at coordinate 3,965 of DQIP01000097.1, read as the reverse complement.
ACCATCAATGTCAATGGTGATCAGGATGCATATAATGAGAGTAAAATTGTGATTGTTACTGTTAATATCAATGCATCTGGTTACGATGATTTCATAGATGGTCAAAACAGATACAGGTGGCAGAGTTGGAAGCATTATCTGGCTGAAGACGGTTTTGATGAATTAAATTGTTCACTCGGGAGTATAGAATATAGTCTTGATGATCGTATCATAGCATACGAAGGTGGTGGCGTTTGGTCAAAATATCCGACTGGCGGTACAATTATGATATCACCTCCTGAATTCCATTACAATGGTGAAACGCTCACTCTTCCTCTTATGAAGATAAATGGAAGGTCTGGTGTGAGTGGTACCGGTGATGTGGGTGTTTCTATCAGTTCGGACAATATGCCGATTGTATTATATCCAAATACTACAATGTCAGGTGATAGGGTCAATCCACTTAAATCGGATAAGGTGATTATCTACATAAAGAGCGAATTTTATGATGCATGGGCTAATTATGCAAATAGTCAGACATATACCAGTGCAACTGTTGATGCTGCAAACAAGACTGCTATCATCGAACTGGATATAATCCCGCCAATGGGGGAATCCACATTGACAGGTGCATTTAAGGTTGGGACACTAAATTCTTCAACACCTTCACCAATCTATAATTTTTCCTTTAATTTTGTTGCTGGTGGTTCTCAAGGACTTAAACCTTCAAATTATCGGATATTTGCATCGTCGGGAACCAAGACATTAACTTACACATTGCAAAAAACAGTAGGTTTGACGCTCGATGTGGAATATCAGGATTCGGCTGCCGGTTCTGAATATATAGAACGTTGGTTAAATATTGCTACAATTCCATTAACAGGAACTACTCCTTATGAAACAGCGACAATTGATTTTTTGTCTGATAATTATATTATGAAATATAGCGACGGTAATACCAATGATGTTTATGCAGAACCTGATTTCTCCTGGGGTCAGATAAGTGAATTGAGTACGTTGCCAGACCTCATAATAAATGATACTCATAATCAATCCACTTCGTTAAACAATCTTACCCAACACTACATGAAACTTCTTACGATGGACGGTTCGGTTATATTCAGTATTGATGGGGGGTCGCAGGATCCTGTAAACTATGAAGAATCAACGATCACTCTTAATTATGAAGGCATGCCCGGGGCTATCACATATTTGCATATTACAAAAAATGAACTTGATGCGGCTGTAACTGTTTGATCAGTTTGCAGCCAGCATCATGTTTTCACAGGAAAATTCTGGTTTATTCGATCTCACCGGCAACCGCAGTTGTATTTGACGTTTCTTCTATAAGGCTGGAAGCCGCCAGTGTGTAGCATATTGTGGTATATGGCAGTACTAATGCAAAAGCAAGGGGTATACCTCCTCCGATAGCATTTAGCACGACAATTATCACAAACAGGATAAGTGTATCCGTAAAATTATCTTTACCTATGTTTATGCTCTCTTTTATTGCATCTATTCCACCATAGTCTCTCAAGACAAGAAGCGGAAGCGCATATATTAACAAAATTGACAATATTATGCATGAGATTACCAAAAAGATACATTGGTGTTCGGTTAAGGGATGAATCGTGATACATAACATACATCCATTGAACTGATCCAAAAATGTCGGAATGACAAAACCAATGACATGTGCCAACTTCATATTTTAATTAGAAATGTGCACTTGGTTGTTTTTATCTAAAAACATTAGCAATAAGCCTATAAAACGTCTTAACCGAACACCAATGAAGTTTGATTCGATGGAAGATATCTTTAAAGCACTGTTTTATGGATTCAAAAGGAAACACTTGGAAATTCTTGAATATCCACATCCACATTGATGAATAATTTGGCAATGTGCCTTTGAAAAAACGTGATCTAAGGATGAATTTGATCTTAAACCCTGTCTACTGGTAGGTATAGTATTTCGATGATTTTATTCGTGTACTTTAAAATATATTAACTAAGTTGTTCATGTTCAGAGCATTATATTCTTTCTACATGCCGAATTCAAGACTAAAAATTCAAAAGGTAAGATTAAAAAAATGAAGTGTGAGATAAAACGGGAATTGCTGTACAACAATTACTTTTAGTAGAAAATCTCTTGCTTCTTTCTCGATTTAGAGCTACAATCCGTCTCCTTTTTCTTTGGATTTTGAATTGCTGGACAGCCGATATATATTCTAACTTTTTTGGTATTTGTTTAACTCAATAAATCAATAGCATGCGACTACATCAAAATATCCAAACTTGGTGGTGATCGAAGTTCCCACATTCGAAAACGATAGCAGCAAGGAGATTTAAACAAATTACTGGAGTGCACCAAATTTGATCAATCAAGTCTATTGATGATGAATTGTGTAGCTAAACAAATACCTTTTTTGTATTATTTAAGTTCCTTTATCCGTATGGTCATTCTCGGGTGACTTGAATACAGCTCACTAATAAAACCAGCAATAGAAGGTACGTCTTTTTCCTGCTGCAAAAATGATTCGATATTTGTTTTGTCTGCCAGTGCGTCGCTTCCACATGCCAACGCCACTAGAGCACGTTTTGATGCATCCATATCCTGTGTGAAAGCTGCACCTATACGATCTGCTGTGAGTTCACAAGCACGGCTATATGCATTACCCAAGAACGGGATAAACATGGCTGGGAATAATAGAATATTTTTAAGTGGGCTTATATGTCCTGCTGCGTGGTGAGCCAATTCATGACCAATTATCATTTTCAGTTCATCCATACCTATGCCTTTTTTATTTAAGATCATTAGATCTATCAGTTCTGAATAAAGTAAAACATATTTTTTAGATAATAATCTAATTGCAATTGCATTTGTCGTACCACTGCTATTTATGATGAAAACATCAGGGATTGAAGAAAGGTTCAAACTTTTTGAACATTCTTTAACAATATTATAGATTTCAGGATATTGATTTTCACTAACCTTTACACTATTTCCAAATAATTGTGCCTTAAAGAATTGTCCGGTTATCCATAAAGAAATTGCTCCGGGTATTGCCCAAATTAGGATCGTACCGAATGTCATCAACAGTAGAATTAGCCATACAAGTCCGCCAGCAACAGCTGCTGCACCGAAATAAACCTGTTCTTTTGGGTGTCTCAAAGTATTTACATTTATCATTATATCATCTCCTTATTGAAATTTCATTGCATATTTGTCCATGGCTTTACAATTATTAAACATTACCAATGCCACTATAAATAAGTAGAGCTTTTATATATATTTTATTAGGACTAAACATAAACAGTAACTCATAGTGTCTAACTGGCTTTGGTTTGTTTTTTTTCGCTAATAATCGTCACATTTTTTCTACTATTCCCGAGATGACCGCAGAGGTATATGGGCAGGATGAGGACGAAATAAAGATACATTGGTGTTCGGTTAACAATTCCCGCTTTGTTATATCATTTCTATCCGCGCTCTCTGAAATTATAGCGCTACTCTGGTTGTCGATTTGTCCTGAAATGTGACGAAGTAAAGGCACGTAATATCCCTATAATATTTACGAAACGGCAACTAATCAAACCTTCGCTTGTATGCGTTTATAGCCATAATGGGAATTACTGGGGTTCTGGATGATATCCCATATCATAAACTTATACGTAGGGTATTTATCATTCAAAGCAAGGATAAGAAGCGAATTACAGATTTCTTAGACCGATTTTCTGCCGAGTATCATGTCTGTGTGGTTAAGCTTACTGAAGAAGACTGCGAAGTAACGGGAATGGGATTGCAGATTGAGTAATTTTGTCCCAAGGCCTGGAAAATTGAAATAACTTAAAGATGGTTTGCATCATTAGTTAAAAGCGCACTCACGCACACAATAAATTATTAAAAGAATAATCCCCACTCCTCTACCCGCTTGTTTAACATGCCCCCATGTCAAACATAATATATATTGTGCATTTATTATATA
>DQIP01000223.1 GCA_020793565.1 Candidatus Methanovorans sp. | reverse complement strand
AGTTCAAATGAACATTTGTTCATTTGCATGAACAATGTAGTCTTAAAACAATGAAGCCATTAAATTGTTAACTGCTGCCCGATACAAAAAGGGTTATGAAAGGCTTGAGCCGGATGTGGTAAAAGTCGCAAGTCCGGTTCTTAGAAGAGGGAGAGCGAGTAATCGCTCTTTCTTATTCGGCTGATTGCTGCACGGGATTTGGATATATGGGCTGTGCATCGACATTTTATCGAAACCATGTAAAAAAAACTTTTTTTATAACAGGGGATATACAACAATTACGATATTCAATGATATCACTCCTTATTTTTGTATTTAAATCTATATTTGGTCTTATTTTTCCTTAATTTTTGAATTGCAGGACCGCCTCTATTGTACATAAATTATTCAGGAACTGCAAGATGTCTGGTTCAGGATGTCTGGGGATCTAAAAAATGAGATACTGGATACTGGATACTGAAAAGATCGGTCACCTGCGCCAGATCTAATTACACATATTAACATCAAAGATCGATACGTAGGTCGGGAGAGGTAATGTGCCGCTTGCGAAAGGGTTGTGGGGTTCAATTTTGATACATGCTAAAGCAGCGGAATACCGCACATTTCCTGCTCTTTCATTCTCATACGCAACCACCCCGAATTTCATATCTTGTACCTTAAAATCGCCGCAATTCCACCAAGTGCATGCAGTTTCTGCCCGGGCTCGAACTCCGTACTGAAAACCACAACCTTTCCCTGTGCATGTTCAACAGCCTGCAGCAGGGAATCGATATTTCCTTTTTCGCGCTCAAGCCTCAGCATCTCATCAGCGATAAGAACTGTCTTGATCGCACCATAATCCAGGGCCTTTTTCACTTCATCAAGACCGTAGACTGCTTTCCCGTCCAATGCTATCTCCTTTAACAGTTCTTCCATCAGCGACGATTCCCTTGCGATCCTTGATTCTTCCATGATCCTATCCACAGCCCCGCGCCGAAGGACTTCCTGGAATCCGGACATGCCTATAGATGACGTGTCCTCTGTCAGCACAGTTTCTGCCATCTCCGGTTCATGGACTTTGAAGTACTTCATAAAATCATCTTTAGTAAAACCCGGACCTGCTACTACAATCGATTCGGATTCCGCTGCCGCGTATATAAGTTTGTCAAGAATGCTTTTGAAGAACACCTCACGCAGCGTCCCCTCTCCTTTACCCGACGATTGCGTGATATGTGAGTACAGTTCTATGCCGTAATGCCTCACAAGTCCTATATCCGCATCTCCCTCCTCGATTGCCACAAGAACAACCTTCGGTCGTTTGGCTGCGGCTTCAGCCTCGTTCACTCTTTCGATCTGGTCCTTTTTCCACAGTTTATTGATGGACAGGTTCACCCCATCCTCAATATTCAGTGTATGATATGAGCCCACGTCCATGCCGTGCTCGATCATGCCATGAACCCGCAGGCGGTTGGAAAACTTATGGAACTCCACATCCTCCACCCTGATGCCAAGCCGCACGGTCTTCTTTTCCACTTTTTCAGGCCGCAATTTGTCTTTTGCACCCTCTGCCTTTCGCTTTGTAACTGCAAAAATAAGGTCGCCTTTTTCAATAATATATTTGAGGTGCCACAGGTCATCAAGGGTTTCAGGAGTAAGTGCGATATTGCCTTCCCTGCCTTTTAAGTATCTCTTTGTGACTCTCATAATTTACACCAGATCAAACTATGAACAATTATCTATACTAATCCACGTCATTTTTTTGTAACTCTTGATTATCAGTAAACCTTCATGAATCGGTTTTATTACAAGATTACTGTGAATTATACTTGCGGAGTAGTATATAAGCCATGAATTTTGAACAATAACTATACGTTTCATTCCTTAATATCCGATTCACCCGGAGGCAGCATCACAGCAATCAAATCCGGGGACGCTATCTGCTTTACGAACTGCACATCCCCGAGGTCATTAACATAGGTGCGGGATATCTTCTTGGATATGTCGTTCTGGTTGAACTTTCCGGGAACGACCTCAATAACGTATTTAGCATGTTTTCGTATCGCAGACAACGGACCGCCGATGACCCGTGTTTCTCCGGCGAGTTCAAGCCCTATCGCAATCCCTACCTGCACATCCCTGTGATAATTCCGCTCGCCGCGTATCACGAATGAACCTTTCTTCAGGAACTCGCCGGATTCCGGCGTCTTTGATACCTGTTCGGGCTTGATCCAGTAGCAATCACCGCTAAACTGTCCAGATTTCCAGACGCTCGAATAAGAAACAACAAACTGCGCCGCTTCCTGCAGCGTGGTTTCCGGCACTTCCTTACCTTCTGTCCTTATAACCGTCATCGGGGCACCCGGTACTTGTGTATGGAACGCGATATCGCGTTTTTCCATGTATTTACTTACAATTTCTTCATTGGTATCGGCATTCCGCCCACCAACAACAAGAAATCCGTCAGATGAGACGAACCACCTGAAACGGTCGTACCAGTGTTTTTTACGTATGACTTTCCGCCGTTTGGGTGCCCGTTTTTCCTTTTTCTTCATCGCAAGTTTTGTCTGCTCGATCGCACGAAGGGCACCGTCGCGTTTTTTCATGAGCTTTTTCGCTTTTTCGTAATAGACCTGCGCATTCTGCGGAACTGTCTTACGTATGTCTATCGTTGCCTTTGTACCTTCAATGTCAACAACTACCGTACCTTCAGCAGAATTTATACTCTCGATCATCTTTGCGACAGGAATGGTATCCTTTGCCTGCTTTAATATGGACTTAATCTCATTCCATGAATAACCTTTTTTCCGGGCACCATTGAGGATTTCCAGCAACTTTTCGATCGACTGGTAATTCGCATATACCTGTTCCGCCACTGTTGTGAATTTGTCTGAATTTGTCTCAAACTTCTTGATCGCCGATTGCTGTTGCTGTAATCTTCGCTCAAATATGTTTACCTTCTCTTTCTTGACCACTTCTACCTGCTCGATCACAGATTCGGCTGATAGTTTACCGAAAAACTCATCCAGTGCACTGTTGAATGAGTCGAAGTACTCTTTATCAAAATCACGGTATTGCCCAAGTTCGAACGGCACCACGTCATGAGGTTCCAGTTTTCCGTTGACCTCTTTTTTGATTATCTGTGGCCTGAGTTCTCCTGATAGGAGCGGTGAGAATACATCCTTCAACGAGCCACGAATTGCAGAAATCTCCTGCAGGGAAACGTCCTGCGCTTCCATATTCTTATCAACACCACCACGCAGGCAGACCTCTTCTGCCAGCACTCCACCGAGATTGAACCGGTTTGCGATGGTTCGGACTATATTTGTATCGGATGATGCAAATGCACCTGCAAGTTCATTTTCGCCGGCATCCAGGGGACTCATCTTCGCCTCGGGATATTCGTATATTTCACCGCTTCGTATCCTTCGCCCCCTGAAGGTTACCGGTTTCATCGGTAGTATGATCCTGCGCTCGTTGTCAAGCAGGACGATATTACCGCTTGAGAAGAGTTCTGCAACAAGTATTGTTTCAATACCACCGCGCACGATCCCGAATTCTATTATCCTGTCAAAGTTATATTGCTTAACAAATGTAATGCGCCCCCCAAGTATATGTTTTCGGAGCAGCATGGGGAATGAATGCGGCATTTTGGGGCTTGGACGAATGTGTTCACTCATGTGTGCCCGTTTTCCGGCTTCTATCACAAGATTATGCCTGCCCCTGCCAAAGAGGAAAAGGCTTATCCGTATCTCATCGGGCACTGGCTGGTATATCTTGCCGATCTTTGCATCGTTTAAGGAGTTTGCACCTTCGGTAAACTCGGATACAAGGGCGGCTACATCGGCACTTGTCATTTCCTGTTTCATGTTGGATGTATAATGTTTTGGTTAGGCTATAAGGTTTATCCAGGATTTGTTTGGTAATTTGAGCATACTTATCTTATAGGCATGTCAGGGCACCTTGCTAATCATAGTTGTAATGTGCTGTATGCCAATGTAAAAATTATCACTCAGTTGGGTAATTTGGTATCGATAAAAAGATTTTTAATTGCATGTCGCATTTTAGAGACTGTCGGAAAAGTGGTGAAATCTGAACAGTTTAATTAATATTTGTAAGTAAAACGCTATGCTGCGTTGTGAACAAATTATTTGATAAGTTGAAAATCCCCTAAATATGGACTTTTCCGACAGTCTCTTTTAAATAATAATACTGGTAAAGCTACGAGATATCCTTTTGTATAAGTTGAGGGATGGGGAAGTGAAGGTTAAATGATTGGAGTAGAGAATAATTTATAAGTATTGCAGTAATCAATAGAGGTTAGAACATGACCCATATTGATAGTAATCTTGAAGAAAGCAACGGAGAAATCATTAGTGAATCTCAAGAGTTTGATGAAGAAGAGGATAAAAACCTACAAAATGAATTAACTGATCTTGAAGAACCATTTAATCCTTCGCAGATTGATATTCAGGCCGCTCAATCAACTTTAGATACGCTTATAAAAAGATTAAGTCATGAAGAAATTGATTTACAGCCAGATTTTCAAAGGGAACAAAATCTGTGGAATCCTACATTTAAAAGTCGTCTTATAGAATCATTATTAATACGTTTTCCTTTGCCCGCCTTCTATTTCGATGCATCAAATGATGATAAATGGCAAGTTGTTGATGGTTTGCAACGCCTATATACCATCAAAAGTTTTGTTGTTGACAAAAAGATGAAATTGAATAAACTTGAGTTTCTCAAACAATTTAACAACAAAACTTTTGATGACTTGCCACGAAATATGCAACGTCGCATTTATGAAGCACAAGTGACCATGTATCTAATAAAACCTGGAACTCCCTCCAACGTTAAATTCAGCTTGTTCAATAGAATTAATACTGGGGGATTACGATTAAAGCCACAGGAAATACGTCATGCAATTAGTCAGGGTGTAAATAATGGTCAAGCTTCTAAATTCTTAAAAGAAATTACTGAAACTGATGTTTTTCAGAAAGTTGGAAGAGTTTCAGGAAAAAGGATGCTTGATAAAGAACTAGTTTTACGCTTTATGGCTCTCAAACTTACAACTTATAATGACTATAAAGCTCCCATGATTAGTTTCCTTAATAATGCAATGGAACAGTTAGGTAAAGCTGAACCTGAAGAATTGAACTCTTTGCGCACAGATATGCTCAAAGCACTTGATTTATCTTACGATATTTTTGGAGACGATGCTTTTAGAAAATCATTGGTGGAAGATAATAAAAGTAAGGTGTTAAACCGTGCTCTTTTTGAAGCTGTAACAGTTCTTTTTTCTGAATTCTCAGAAAACGATAGCCTGTTTTTACTTAAAAACAAGACGGATTTCGTGGAATCTTTTAAGCAATTATTCGATGACGGTGATTTTTATTCATCAATTACAGTTTCGACTACAGACTCTGCAAATGTTGTTTATCGTTTCACTCAAATATCAACTGTAATAAATAGGTATATAGCATGATATCAAACATATATATCAGGAATTTCAAAAGTCTCAATGACATTGATTTTGTTTTAAATAATCTTACTTTAATTGCAGGTAAAAATAATGTGGGTAAGTCATCTTTAATACAGGTCTTGCTTTTACTTCGGCAATCTTATGAAAAAGGAACACTTTTAGAATCAGGTCTTCTTTTGCAAGGCGATTACATAAAGATAGGCAAAGGAAAAGACGCTCTCAGCAATGACACGAATGAAGAATGTTTTCAATTTATGATTGATTGGGATGATGATTTTTGTCTTGACCTCAAATATGAATATGCTGCAAAATCTGATTTACAGCCACTTTTAAAAGAGAAATGTGATGAATACACAGTTACGTCTTTACTTGAAAAAGCACTGTTCAATAATAAATTGACATATTTATCTGCCGATAGGATAATTCCACAGGTTACCTATCCCTTTTCAGATTATCATGTTAATACACTAAAGAGTTTAGGGATAAAAGGTGAATATACGCCCCATTATTTAGCTGAAAATGAGAACTGGGTAATTAATAATAAATTGTGTCACTCTCCATCATCTTCGAACACTTTACTTAAGCAGGTGAATGCTTGGATGTCAGAAATGACTGGTGGCATTAAAATTGGGACAAATATCATAGAGGAGATAAACAATGTAAGTCTCACTTATGAATTTATAGCCGAAAATGGTTCCACAGATAAATTCACTCCTATAAATGTTGGTTTTGGATTGACATATGTACTTCCAGTAGTAACTGCTTTATTATCTGCAAAGGCAGGGGATTTATTGATTATAGAGAATCCTGAAGCTCATCTACACCCTGCCGGGCAATCAACAATGGGTAAATTGATCTCATTAGTTGCTGAATCCGGTGTACAGGTTTTAGTAGAAACTCATAGCGACCATCTTCTCAATGGGGTAAGGGTAGCAGTTGCTCACGATGATATTTCTAAAGACAACATATCACTGTTGTATTTTTCAAAAGATGATGAATTGAAACAACATGCAACAATAACAACCCCATACTTGGATGAAAAGGGTCGCCTTGATGAATGGCCTCAAGGTTTCATTGATGAATGGGATATTCAACTAGATAAACTTTTGGATGCTTGAATTATGGAATATTTTATTCTAAACGAACATTCTTTGCATATTGCAAGAGATATTGAAGATAGATGCTTAAAGCAATTCTTTGATGTTTATAATGAAGCAAAAAAATCGAATTTTAAGCACATTTTAATCCCAAATTTTTTAGATCCACATTGGTATGAAATCCCAACGTCCGAGGGCAGGACAATTCGCAGTTGGATAAATGAACAATCCAGAGATTATGCTACCAGAGTAAAATCATTGATTCAATCAATTGAACGTCCGGAACTCAGGATGGAAGACATTCAAGGTCCTGATGTTTCTAAATTTTATTATAATGGTAATTCGGTTAAACTTCTTGGAGCAGCATACCTGCTTAAACAGTTGGCTTTTAGCTTTGGTTCTGATGAAATGTGGAATGAACCTTTCTTTTTATTGGAATGTGAAGAATTAGTGAGCAATGATATAAAAGTCAGTAATGTCACTACTAGAGAACATTGGGATATATATTTTGGGGAAATCTTAGAAGAGCGCAGGAAGCAGGCTTTAAGTAGTGATGATATTGAAAAAAGGCTAAAGGGAGAATTTCCTAATATTATTTTTACAAATGATGCCTCAAAACAAATAAAAAATGAGCATTCTCCAGTATTTTTAGGTGAAATATGGTATGCATGTAAGAAGTTAAATGAAGTAGTTGAAAGAGTGGGTGATCAAGTTTCATATCACCACGTTATATCAGAAACTGATCTTCAGATAACTGATGAAAGTTCTACCGTAAAGAATAATGGGAAACTCAACCGCTACAGGATGAAGATGTATAATGGGAAACGGCACTTTTTCGGCCATCATATCAAAAAATCATCTGGAGCAAAAAGAGTACATTTTATTATCGATGATGGCAAAATCGTAATTGGATACTTGGGAAAACACCTGCCTTTATAGTAATCAAAACGACATTGAATTGTTGAATAACTGTATCAATCTATTTGCGTATTATACCTTGATTATTTTCGGTCGTGTCCTATAAATCGTGACCTTTACATACTTTCAGTTCATAAATATCTTCCATGTATGGAGCAAAATTCGAAAATCAGATGTGTTTAAATAAACAGTGTTCAGACTGCTGAACGAAAAACAGAGGCCACATCACCAAAAAGGGGTTCAATGCCAAAGGCAAGCAAATGTTCAAATGTAAAAACTGTGGTGTGAGATTTCCTGAGACCAAAGGTGCCCCATTGTCAACGGCGACCTTTATCTCTTCGGGGCTTGGTCATAGAGTTTGTAGATGTGCTGTCTGAAACTGTACTGTCGCTCGTCATTGATTTACCTTATGATGTGACAAGTGGAAGCACGTAATATCATAAAATTATTACGAAATATCAAAAAAACATGCCTTCGCTTTGTATGCGTTTAAAATTATAACGGGAATTGTTATCAGTTTGCGATGGTTCGGACTACATTTGTATCGGATGATGCAAATGCACCTGCAAGTTCATTTTCACCGGCATCCAGAGGGCTGATCTTCGCTTCGGGCACTGGCTGGTATATCTTGCCGATCTTTGCATCGCCAAGGGAGTTCATACCTTCGATAAACTCTGATACAAGGGCTGCCACATCGGCACTTGTCATTTCCTGTTTCATGTTGGAGGCATAATGTTTTGGTTAGGCTATAAGGTTTATCCAGGATTTTTGAGGCATGTTTTGTGAATGTGAAAAGATTTAAGTATACTGTGGTATACTCTAGTATGAGTGATATCATGGATGCAACTACTATTAAAATACACAGAGGTACAAAATCCCAACTAGATAACTTCAGGGAATACAAAAATGAAAGTTACGATGAAGTGATTAAAAAGGTCATGTTCATAGCAAAGACATCGGAAACTGAACCTGAGTTAAGCAGAGAAACGATAAGATCGATAAAAGAAGCAAGAGCAAGAATCAGTAAAGGTGATTTTTTAACTGAAGATGATGCAAAAAAGCGGTTGGGCTTGTGAATGTATTCTCTAATATTTGATGAAGAAGCAATAGTTTTTCTAAATAGATTAGACAAAACCCAAAAAGAAAGAATATTCAATAAAATACTGGATACAAAGAATAATCCATTCAATTTTTTTGAAAAACTTAGTGGAAGACCAGAATTCAAATTAAGAGTTGGTTCACATAGGGTTATTGCTGATATCAAACAAAACGATAAGATAATACAGATACTTCACATAGGCCATAGAAGAAATGTATATAAAAAGTTTTAGTAATAATATAAACCGCAAAAAATGAACGAGAAAACAAAACGATTCCTAAAATCAAAGTTCCAGGACTATTACCGCACCGCAGGGATTCATCTCCCACCTGACTTCACTTCGCGTGAATGGGGATTCATATTATTTGACGAAATGCCGGAATTCGTGATGCGCCGCCACAAAGCATTTGGATCGCACGGCGAGTTGCAGGTTTATCTTTCAGGAATGGTGCCTGCACATGCGTATTATTCCGTGGCGTACTACGAATATCCCAACGCGCCAAATATGAAGGAAAAGAACTGGTTGAGTGCTGACCTTATCTTTGACCTTGATGCCGACCACCTTCCCGGCGCGCCGAAGTCGTATGCTGATATGCTGGAACACGTGAAACAGGAATCACTCAAACTGTATGGATTCTTAAACAACGATTTCGGTTTTGCGGAGGAGGATATACATATAGTATTCTCTGGCGGAAGGGGTTATCATTTTCATATAAGCACGCCTGCCGTTCGCTCACTGGGAAGTGCGGAGCGTCGTGAGATCGTGGATTATGTAAGCAGTACCGGGCTTGAAGTGAATCGTTTTTTTGGCAAGAGAGTAGTAAGCGGTGATGCGGGTGCTGAGAGTGCAGAGGTTTTCGTACTCCCTCCTGAAAATGAAGGCGGCTGGGGCGGGCGGATCAATCGACACATAATATCGTACCTGTCCGGGATCACGAAGCATGACGATCCGATCAAGATACTCACAGGTTTTAATGGAATCGGAAAAAATAGGGCCGGGCAGTTAATTGATATATTTGGTGATGAGCACCAGGTCGATCTTCTCAAAGATGGTAAAATGGATGCGCTCTCAAAAATTCCAAAAACCTTTTTTGAGGCGCTTGCAAACCAGGCTGTGTCTGAAATGTCAGCAAGTGTGGATGAACCTGTAACTTCGGATATCAAACGCCTGATACGCCTGCCGGGTTCACTTCACGGCGGGTCTGGGATGCGGGTAACTGCGCTTTCGATCTCGGAACTGGAAACATTTGATCCGCTTAATGATGCGGTTGTGTTCAGTGACGATTCGGTACAATTAAAAATAATAAAACCATTCTCTGTGCAGATGAGAGGTAATGATTTCGTGGTTGGGGAAGGCACAACTGAACTGCCCGAATATGCAGCGATATACCTGATGTGCAGGGGAGTAGCAGAATATGGATCGAAATGAACTAAAAACAGCACTGCGGGAAGAAAGCAGTTCGTCATTAAAACCGCTTCATCCGGATTTTTATGTATCAGTGAATGACTATATACGTGAGCTGGAGGATGAGATTAAAAAGATCAACAATCCACGTTCTGCAGAATCGAAGATGCTTGAGGATGAACTGCAAAGTGCGCTTACTGATATTGAGATAATCTTTATCCGTCGCGTTCGCAAGATTACGACACGTGCTACGTCAAACGCGTTTTCGAACAGGTCTGCAAAGTCGGATATGGACAAACTCCTTCCTCCTGAACGCAATGTGTATGATGCAGTATCATCTACGATAAATATCGCACGCGATGAATTGATCATGCCTATTATAGATCCTGATTTTGTGCATGGTGTTACTTCCCAGAAAGTACCGGATGCAGGTATGGGTACAAACACAAATATAAATGTAAGTAGGGATGCGGAAATTGATCAGGGAAGTGAGCGATCAGGGCAGGATTCAAAAAGTCCTGGACAACCAGACAGCCACCTGCCGCAGGAATCACCGGAATTTACAAACGACACTGGTAAAAGCGACATAGCCAAAAGTAATATAAGTGAGGAATACCTTGTTGTCCGAATACTGAAAGACCTATCTACATTCCAGGCTGTGGATGACCGCAAATATACGTTACAAGAACATGATATTGTTTCACTACCTGCACTCAATGCCAGGGGACTTGTTAAGCGAAATATTGCACAGTTAATTCAAGATCATTAATTCATATTAATATGGTGTAAATAATGAAGATACCAAAGAGATTCAGGACACACTGTCCTTCATGCAAAAAGCATACAGAGCATATTGCGGAAAGAGTGAAAAAAGGTAAAGCATCGTCTATGACGCGCATTGCAAGACAGAAAAAACGCCAGACCGGGATTGGAAACAGCGGCAAGTTCTCAAAGGTGCCTGGTGGCGACAAACCAACAAAGCGAGTAGCACTAAAGTATCGCTGCACTGTATGCAATAAGTCACACCAGAGACCATGCTTCCGGGCAAAGAAATTCGATTTTAAGGAGTGATATTAGTGGCTGTACCAAAAAGCAGGTTTCTACGTGTAAAATGTAATGATTGTGAGAATGAACAGGTTATTTTTGGAAGTGCAAGTCGCAAGGTCACATGTGTGGTATGCGGCAGGACGCTTGCAGAATCAACCGGTGGTAAATCCACGATCACAACACACATTCTTGAAGTACTTGAATAAACATTTGTATGCAAAGTGATGCGCGATGGAAGATAACAATAATTGGCCGGAAACAGGTGATTTTGTAGTCTGTACTGTCAATAATGTCACCGATTTTGGTGCTTATACCAGACTCGAGGAATTTGGCGGTAAAGAAGGTTTTATCCACATATCCGAGATTAAGGCAGGATGGGTAAAGTACGTAAGGGACCATGTTCGCGAAGGGCAGAAGATCGTATGTAAGGTACTGAATGTTGATTCATCACGTCGTCATATTGACCTTTCCTTAAAGGATGTCAATGCCCACCAGAAGCGCGCAAAGATACAGGACTGGAAGAACGAACAAAAAGGTACTAAATGGTTGCAGTTCGTTGCTGAGGAAACAAAGACCGATAATAATACAATGCAAAATGTCTATGATACGATCCTTGATAAATTCGGAAGTGTATATTTAGCGTTTGAAGATGCTGCAATGAACGGTATCGATTCTTTCACAAATACCGAAATCAGCGATAAAGTGGTTCAGAGTATTGTAAATATCGCACAGGACAACATAAAACTTCCATTTGTTGATATTGCAGGTTACGTTGACCTTACATCTGACAAGCCAGATGGTATTGGGATCATTAAAAAAGCACTCAAGGCTGCAAGTAAAGTGAAAATGGATGGGGTAAAGGTCGATATCAGCTATATCGGTGCACCAAGATATCGTATAAAGGTCATTGCACCGGATTACAAGACAGCAGAAGGTATCTTAAAAAGATCAGCAAAGGCTGCGATCGATGCTATTGATAAAGCGGAAGGTAAAGGTATATTCCACAGGCATATTGAATCCGTTAAGGCGTGATGATTTTTTGGGACTTAAAATTCGCAGGTGCATTCTGTGTAAAAGATACACAATGGAAGAGTTTTGCCCGGAGTGCGGTGGCATGGCAATAAGCCCACAACCGGCACGTTTTTCTCCACTTGATCCTTATGGGAAATACCGCAGATTAACTAAAAGAAAGGGAATGGAACATGCAGGAAAATAAGGTTATCCGCTTAAAAGAGGTTGAGTTAAACAATCCGATATTGTTAGTTGGACTTCCAGGAGTCGGTCATGTCGGTAAGCTTGTAGTTGAGCATCTTATTGAGGAACTTGATGGTGAGAAGATAATTGAGATATATTCACCTCATTTCCCACCACAGGTACTGGTCAATGAGGACAGTACTGTAAAACTTGTAAATAATGAGATATTTGCCTGCAAGGCAAATGATATCGATATTCTTATTTTAACCGGGGATCACCAGAGCGCAAGTACTGAAGGACATTATGAACTCTGTGACCTGTATCTTGACATGGCTGAAGAGTTCGGTGTTTCCAGGATATACACACTTGGTGGATTCCCGACCGGCCAGTTGACTCATACGGATGATGTAATTGGTGCGGCTAATAACCCTGCATTGATCAAGGAAATGGAACAACACGGTATTGACTTCAAGGAGAATGAACCTGGCGGGGGAATTATTGGGGCATCCGGGTTGTTGCTTGGTCTCAGCCAATTTCGGAAAATGGATGCGATGTGTCTTATGGGCTTTACGTCCGGTTATCTGGTTGACCCGAAAAGTGCCAAGTTTTTGCTTGGTGTTCTCAGCAAGATCATTGATATTGATATCGATGTAACTCCACTTGAGGAGAGGGCAAAAGAAATGGAAAAGATTGCTGCGCAGCTTGCTGAAATGGAACAACAACAACAGCAAGGACAGCAGCAATTTATGCCGGATACTGTATCAAGTGATGAGGACCTGCGATATATCGGATAACTGTTAATATGCAAATCAATGCAGACCTGCATGTCCATTCCAAGTACTCAATGGCATCATCCCCGAGGATGGAGTTGCCAACGATCGCAGTTGAGGCTGCAAAGAAAGGGATTGATCTTGTAGGTACTGGCGATTGCATTCATCCAAAATGGCTTCTTGATATCAGGCAGGCGGCTGTTGATGATGAGACGATCCGGATCAATGATACTGATTTTGTACTGACGACCGAGATCGAAGATAAGAACAGGGTTCACCATTTGCTGGTATTGCCTTCTATATCAAAGGCAGAGGAACTGGCAGAGGTGATGGGGAAACATGGCAATCTTGCAACAGATGGTCGTCCGACCATTAAACTTGACGGGGTTGGTATTGCGGAAGCTGCAAGGGATGTTGGTGCGCTGGTTGGTCCCTGCCATGCGTTCACACCATGGACTGCGCTGTATGCATCACATGATTCACTGGGAGACTGTTATGGGGATATGACCGATTATATTTCTTTTGTTGAACTCGGGCTCAGCGCGGATAGCGATTATGCAGACCGCATCAAGGAACTGCAAAGATTGACATTCCTTACGAATTCTGATGCACATTCCCCCTGGGCAAATAAGCTTGCACGCGAATTTACGCGGTTCGAAGTGCCGGATGTTACATTTGATGGGTTAGAAAAGGCAATCCTTCGTGAGGGCGGATATAATGCCACGCTCAATGTTGGTTTTTATCCGCAGGAAGGGAAATACAATGAATCGGCATGTATCAAGTGTTATACGAATTATACACTTGATGAGTGCCTGTCAGGAAACTGGCGCTGTTCCTGCGGCGGTCGTATCAAGAAAGGTGTACATGACCGCA
The DNA here is from genome assembly GCA_020793565.1 of Candidatus Methanovorans sp. Classification (GTDB taxonomy): domain Archaea; phylum Halobacteriota; class Methanosarcinia; order Methanosarcinales; family Methanosarcinaceae; genus Methanovorans. Next base: position 22,966 of record DQIP01000223.1, on the reverse strand, counting down.
TAAATGAGCTTGCTGATTTTGATGAGCCTGTGCATCCCGGGTACCGGCCTGATTATGTGCACATCATCCCGCTTGCGGAGATTATCATGATGGCTGTCGGTCATTCGAGTATCAATACGAAAGGTGTACAGACTCCATGGAACGCACTTGTTGGGCAGTTCGGTAGTGAGGTAACTGTGCTTCTTGAGGCTGACCCTGCTGAGCTGGGAATCGTGGATAAAAAGATCGTTGATGCGATCCTTGCATTCCGGCATAATGAAGTTATTCTCCATCCCGGCGGCGGAGGGCAGTATGGCTGGATCGAACTGCCACAAGGTATTAAGTTAAGATCCGGGGCTAAAAATGATGTGCAAAAACAGAAGTCGCTGATGGATTTTTAGATTTTCAATGCCTATGAGATACCTATATAATAGATTAAGACCTTCCAAAACCAAATACTAAAACAACGTTTGCCGGGGTGGCAGAGCGGACTAATCCAACGGTGAATTCGCTGCGGAGTCTATACGCGACAGGCTCGAGACCTGTTTTCCCTGACGGGATGCTTGGGTTCGAATCCCATCCCCGGCGCCTTCTTTTTGATAGTATATGGTCCATAGGGGCTGTCGGAAAAGTCCATATTCAGGGGATTTTCAACTTATTAAACAATTTGCTCACAACGCAGCATAGCGTCATACTTGCAAATATTAATTAAACTGTTTCAATTTCACCACTTTTCCGACAGTCTCACATAGGATTATGTAGTCAGAGTAAATCCGACCGTAGCGAGGATTTTCTTGATGGATATGGTTTTAGACCATATAGTTCTATAAATAATAGGGGCTGCCCAGCAATTTAAAAATTCAGGAAAAATAAGGTCAAATATAGATTTAAATACAAAAAAAAGGATTGATATTATTGAATACCGTGACCATTGGACATCTTCTATGTACCATAAAAAATCCGTATTTGTATAGCTGCGTAAATTAGATTGTTCGATCTAAAACTGAAGCTAAAACCAATACAAACGCCGCAGGCGGCGGATTCCCACACCACTAACGCGAACGATATGGGTATTTTCGCAGCATTTCAACCGAGAAAATCTTCGCTGACGCTCAGATTAACTCGGACTATATAATTTTATAAATTATATACTATTATAAAATAAATGTAGAATAGCGCAGCATAGCGTTTTCCACATGCCAATGTTATTAGAAATATTCGGGTTTGTCGGACTGATATAGATATATATACATTTCCATAATAATTGAAATGTGCCGCCTGCGGCGGGTTGCTGCGTGGGGTCTAGCAATTTAGGCTATGCATCGATATTTTATCATATCCAGCTATACAAATACGATTTCCTCATCTAACTTTTACTGCCAACACCCAGAATATAGCCCACGTGCTTCGATGTTGCGAATTTGATAAGAGGCGCCCCGACTAAAATCCTCTTGGCATTATCCATTTTTTTGAACCTGTTCCGGATCACTTTGCTAGATAAGGTTATTTTCGTCATATTTATTATCAATTTCAAGAAAAACCCAAAGCCCCCCATGTCCCTGAACATCTGTGGGGCTTCACTGAGGCTCATTGGTTCCATGTTTTTATGGATCTCAACCTTTTTCAATCCTGCATTTTCAAGACACCATCTCCACTCACCAGAGGTATGAATGATGAATGGCAACTCCGTAATCTCGCTAATGATCCGCTCTGCTTCCAGTATATTTCCCGCGATTTTGGGTGGCATTTCCCTGTCCTTGAATATCTCGTTGATGCCGATACGACCACCTTTTTTCAACACCCTCGTAAATTCCCTGTGTGCTTTTTCCATGTCAAGGAACTGCGATACGAACTGAGTTATCACAACGTCAAATGTATCTGCCTCAAATGGCAGGTCATAGGCATCCCCTACCCTGAAATCCACCGTGTCCGATAGTTTCTCATTTTCTGCCCGCTCGTTCGCCTTTTTGATAGTTTCCCCTGCGAGATCCACACCAACGAGTGTGCAACCGAATTTTCTGGCAAGGTGGCAGGCATTAAAACCTGTTCCACATCCGACTACCAGTACATTCTGGCTTTTGTCGATCCGGCACAGTTCACCCAACTTTTCTGTGGATGATGATCCGCCGATCTGGAAAAAGGCACCTCAAGGTAGCCCATGAGATCGTAATAACTCAATTTTTCGATCTCTTCGATCGAGAAGGTGTTTTGTGGCATCGTGAATATCCCATAATGTTCTGTTTGGATTATATTTAAGTAGATATGGCATGGGGAAGTTCGGTTTGGGTGCGATTGACAAACTTTGATGATATTATCGGTTGTGTATGACAATTTTCTATTCACGCTTCATCAACTGCAATCTCGGATACAGCATGTCCAGAAAACTATCTAAACCTCTTTCCCATGTATCTGAATATGCAAGCCGTTCATTCATTGGCATTTCCCGTTCATAATTTGTGCCGCCAATCTTCACCTCATTTGGAAAATTGAAATTCTCCCCGGTATTGAATGGTGGATCGATATAGATCAGGTCAATCTGCCCTTCATACCCCTGTGCAAGCAGTGCCTGCATAACAAGTAGATTGTCGCCCCATATCAATCTGTTTGGCTGGTTTGACATCTCATCTTCACCGTAATCAAAAAAACTTGTTAGATTACCAGTTGCCCTGTTTGGATAGACTTCCTCTGCGGTCTGGAATTCAAGGTTTTTGGGCGAGGGTTCACGGCGCGGTTTGGATGCCCAGATGAGGCGGGCGGTGTCCTTCTGGCGCTTTTTCTAAGGGCGGTACTGTGTTCGTTCTTCTTGGGTAGTAGATTCATAGATAGATTCGGTGTTTTCGGATAACATTTTTATCATGCCTTAATTGGTGTAAATGGTGTGGAAGGGGCGTTAGATTCATCAATAAAAATCAAACAGTTCTTTTTGGTCAAGCCCATGGAGAAATTTGTTACAATCATCAGTGAATTTTTTGCGGCTTTTCCAATGGTCAGTAATGGCAATATTCCACACGTCATCATTGTTGTGCAAATAACTTTTCAATTGTTTTCTTTGACATCGACGAAGGAATGTCTTCATTTTATCCACCAGTGTTTTTTGTAAATTCTTATCCAGATTGTCCCAGATATTACCCATAACTTCTTTTGTTAAATCTCTAACTTTAAATTGATTTCTTCCAGTTATTGAACGTGACATCAATGTAGTGAAAACAAATGGGGCAATTTTCTTTGCTGGACTACTATCTGTAAATTTTAATATTAAAGGCGCATGAGATTTAATCTCATCAGGTTCTGAAAATAAATCATTTAGCATCTGGTCTTTGAATGGTCTGCCATTAATTTGTTCAACAGTTCCATCCAAAACAACTTGTGGGTAATCAATCCCCTCTTTTGACAATTGGTCATTTAGGTGCATTAAATTATCTAGTCCAAATATACCAACATCTAATTCTAAACTTTCTGACGGAATATCTATACCCTTCTCAATTAAGTGACGTACTTGTATCGAGTCATATCTACTTAAATTACCCCCGATTTTAAACTTTCCACCTTTGCATTCTGCGAATAGTCCCATATTCTCAGACATGAAAAGAATATCCGGATTAATTGAATCCGGAACACCGATTACTGGTTCGATTCTTGAAACTTTATACCCTGCTTTAAAAAGATGATTTGGGTATGATTCGAAGTTATAAGCAAGCCCCAAAACTGCATTGATAATATCAAGATGATCAGAAGACTGATCCGTGTTCGTCAAAAATCATCACTCCGGGATCTAAATAATGTTGAATATTTGTATATAATCTAAAGACCATATTTCCACAGGTGTTTTCTGGTAAATATAACCGACCATATTTTTGCATCAAATCCATGCTAAATTTATCACCTGTGTGAACATCCACTCCTGCAATTCTTAAGAAATCATCAGTGCGATCATGGACAACTCCCCACAATTTGAAAGGTTGCGTCGAATTAATAATTTTTTCAGATATGTGGTTGATATCATAATTTTTAGAAAATCTTATTTCGAATGGGCTTCCGCTTGCAATTTGACCACATGATGATTTTGTTAAAGACATTCTGTTATCTTCAATCTCGTTCATTTTAGTACTATAATCATCTATAATTTCGTCAACAAAACGAATATGTTCTTCAATGTCAGTTCCTTTATTTACCGTGATTTTTCCATCAAAAAAAACCTCATCTAAAAATTTGACCTCGTGGTCATGTACATTAAGCACTCTTGTAGAGGTTTTTGTTGTGGGATAATTGTTTTCTTGTAATATCTTGAAAAGATCCTTTGATGGTTTTGTTCCTCTTGACCACAATCTCATGGTTAATTGGGAAATATCATTTTCTCCTAATTCATCTTCGTTAAATATTTCTTGTTTGAATTTTATTGAGAAACCAACATTGACGAACTTACTTTCAATGTTGTCCAGCATTTGATGGGGCATCCATAGACTGTCGAGTAAAAGCAGATTTGTGAATTTATCTATAAATTTGTTGACAGTTTCACTATTTTCCATGTTGTACAGTTTCCAGAATCTATTAAAAAATGTATCTACATACAAGACAAATTTCTGCCCGTTTTTGCGCACAATGATGCCAAATAAGAATTTATCGTCCGTTGCTTTTATCTCTAGATGATATCCATCAAATGACAATGGTATTTTGTCAATGTTACAATTTGATTCTATAATATTAGTTTTTACGTTATATTCTGAATATTCCCCATGTTCTTCCAATGATCGGAGATTTGCATCGATGGTCCTTTCCATTTGTTTATGAAGTTCGCTTCTAGATTTTATCATCTTTTTGACCGCCTTTTAAGCTCAAATGGTATTTGAAAGATGGAAATGCTTTACGCATAAGATTGTATTATATTCATGAAAACTCTTTTATTTCATTATATGTCGTGTACATAATATATGTTTCATTCCTTGTCCATAGTTCTTTTCCCCAACTAGGACAAGCCGGAACCAAAAAATAACAAAATTTCGGGAGTCTTTCGGGCGCTTTTTATCAGGGCGGTGGGTGGTGATTTTTCTGACACATATCTAAAAGATATAGTATCAGGATACATGATAAACGCTAAGTCCCACTTCCCTTAAAATTTCTTTTATTAGCGGACGTGCTAAATCCCTTCCACTATGATTTTGGACAGTAGTAGTTCTTCCATCCGGGTGTCTGTAGAACACATGACTACCTTTTTGGCGAACTTTATCAAAATCCAATTTAAAGAGCAGTTTTTCAATTTTTCTGGCATTAATTATTCGGAGCCTGTTCATTGGTGATCGTTTAAGCCCTCCATTGATCCATTAATCTCTTCCGATTAACGTTCGGGTCAAGCGCTTGACTTTGATACACCTCGAATAGTTCCATAAGCCCTGCATCAATTTCTGCGTAATCTAGAACCGCGTCCAAAAGTCTATGTGATTTTTCAGCAAATATTGTTCCCCATCTCAAGTGAGTATATCGAGGTGCATTTTCAAGATTTGCCGAAAAAACCAGACAATAAACACGCCTCGACACTATCAGTGTTAATATTCCCACCCACAGAAGAGCTTCCACCACCTGTGGATTTGAAGTTGGCAGAATGTCAATACCGTATCTGCTTTTTAGTTCCTTAAAAATCAACTCTATTTCCCACCTAGCTGAATATAAAACAGCTATGTCCTCAGCATCAAGACGATCGACAGGAATATTTGTTATGTACAAATGATACTTTTCATCTTCCACATTATAAGTTGCAACAAGTCGAAAACGTTTAACATCTTTTCTTTGCTTCCCATTATAGGCTCTACGTTTGAACTCCACTTCTACTTCCACGTCAATAACTTGCCTTTTCAGTTTAGGCAATACTTCACTTAGCCTTTTTCCTACAACATCTATAGAACGTCCACGACAGGTGCGATTTGTTCCAACAATGAGTGGATCAACCTTACTTTTTAGTCTGCTGACGAAATATCCTCCATTTTCATCGATGCGCGCAAAAGTATTATGTTTGTAAAAACCAAGATCAATAAGCAATATTCGATCTTTTATCCATGGACCTATTCGAAGCGTCTTTATCTCAGATGTACGTTCTCCACACAACGCTATACGTTTTGGGCCATCTGCTACAGCACTTATGAGAAGACTCAACTTAACACCTGCAGCTATTTTTTTCGTTCTTGTGGCCGGCCATTTATCAGCTAATTTCTCATTTAATCGGATGATTGTGCTGTCTTGAGTTACGAGGTCCTTAAAGCCGTCGAGTTTATCTTTCAATATTCGATTAGGATTCTGTGTGATGTTTTCTAAACCATGTAAAACGCATTTATGGAGAAAATTCACAAGTTCCGGTGTGAAGCGATCGTAAAAACTGCTACGACTTATATGCACTTCACCTTTTTCTTCATAGAGGCGTCGTAAACTTGCTAATGTTCTCTGGAGCTGAACACCAAAACCCAAGGTTAGAGACCAAAACATAAGTGCCGGATCTATCTTTCGGTCTCGCTTTATGAATCCCGTTTCTTTAGCGGTTACCCTGAGCCATTCGGGTGAAAAAAGTCTGTTGAGTTCTTCTTCTATTATATTTGGTCTTTCTGATTGTTGTATTATTTTTGCCATGCGGCATCCCCTCCGCATTTAGAAAAAACGTATTAGGTTGTAATAAAATTGTCGATTGTTTTACTTAACCGATCACGTATGTCGTGTGCTCTTACTTAACAAGGCAATGTCTTTAGGAGTAGATAATTTCAACACTTTTAATACTTTCATAGATGGTGTTCAAATAGTCATTGCCATTATAGACACTGATATTGGATCAATTGAGGAGTTCAAAGGGTTTGTGAACACGACAATACCTGAAGGTGCAGAACTGGATGAGATCAGTGTTGATGAATACACGAATACAGTTCCACCAATTGAAAGATGTATGCAGGCATTTCAGATGGAACATTGGGGTAAAAATATACCGATTTTGCGAAAAATGCTTGATAAACAGGATCAGATGCTTGATAAACAGGATCAGATGCTTGATAAACAGGGTCAAACCATTATCACAATAAAAGACGAAGGAGACAAAACAAGGGATGCTATATCAGATCACATGTCACAGGATGTTGTAGAACTGAGGAATGAGATAAGTCATATAAAAACTACAATGGCAAAAATTGCTAGCAAAGTGGGCGTTGCAGTTTAGATATATGTATTTTTATTGTAATTTGCATGATATTAGTCAGCATTGTTTGGTTTTTAACTATGGAGTTTGTGTCCGAAAAATAACTGGATTTTGGGATAGTGTCCTATGATTCATGTGAACATGTATTCATTCTTTTTGATATTTTACATTTATCTGCGGTTAACCAAATGTCAATTGATGATGTTGTAAGAAAATTCGGATTAGCACGGGGCGCAGACATAATGGACAGGATGCCACAAAACAACATTCAAATCCCGTCCATCCAGTAAATCCGGTCTGAAATTGATGGCATAATCGCATGCGATTGGGATGTTTTCCAATCGACGCGCGTCCTGGCTTTGCTCCTAAAATGCTCGCTGATTAGTGAAGATGGGGCGTGGTTCTTATATTTCCAGACACGGATTCGGACTTGTGATGCAATTTAATAATTGGTTCGCACGCAGGAGGTATGGGCGTGTTAATAGGGATGCGCCCGCCTGCGCTCAAGACTGCAATCAAACGGCGGCGGGTTCAGCGCACAAAAACAGGCAGATGGGGGGCGGTTTTTGTGCTCGTTTCCGTTTTGCACCCGGATAATGTAGGACGGACGAATGCAGAGTGGTGATTTATAGCGGTATGGATTCGCAAGAGATAAAGAAGAATCTGTGCTTGATCGGGGTGATAGGCGGCGGGATATGAATAGATTTGAGATTAATTCATAAAGTAGACCATGGCTCTGAAAGGTACAAAAGTTTAATAAAGAGGGTACACATAGATTGAATCATGGAAATCGCGATTGCTGATGAGGCAGTTCCTATTGTAAAAGAATCAATACAGAAAGAAGTTATACTCATAGAGTCGAAAAAACATTTGGTGGAAACTGAAATCAAAGAGTTCGAAGAAAAATATCATTTAAAATCGACTGAGTTCATGCAAAAGTTTGAGACTGGTGATTTGGGGGATTCGCAAAATTTCTTTGAGTGGTGGGGACTTATAACAGGTCTTAAGAAACTGGATGATAAACTGAATAAAGCAAAAGCGGTGATTGCCTATTGGTGATCTCTGATTATTTTAAATCAATAGAACAACTATTGAATAATTCAAAACTCATTACGGATAAAACTGTTGATTTTAAACAGTTCAGTAACGATGAAGGAATGATTCGAGGACAAATACTATTTTTAGGAGGGTGCGTTCTTAATTTTATGGAATACATACGTATAGGGAGAGACCGCCCGAAATATAGGTTCAACTTCTCTTATGGCAAAGGCAGTATGATATTCAGGTATGATAACGCAGCTCACCATGAAGAAATCTATACATTTCCACATCACAAACATACACCCACAGATATTAAACCTTCTATAGAAATTGGACTGGCCGAAGTAGTCTCGGAAATCGAAATTATGATATTATCAGACTTTGATAAATAGTTCTCTGAAAATCATTTTCCGTGCACCAAAAACAGGCAGCTTGGGCGCGACTTTTGTGCTCGCTTCTAAGTTCACACCCCGCGTCAGTCTCGCTGCCTGTGCGAAGACATCGTGCTGTTTAATCATTTTTTCAGGCGCTGATCTACACGGATTCGGAGATATCATTACGTAAATTATATATTTTAACAGCCATGGCAGAGCCTCTCCACTTCCCGAGATCGCCGCCCGCATCGCATAACACCCACATTTTCATCATTTATTCAGACGCAGATTCACAGCCAATTCACGCAGATTTGAACTTGGGAGGGGAAGTGAATTGGCGCGCGTCCTGCGCTTTGCTCCTAAAATGCTCGCTGATTAATGAAGATGGGGCGTGGTTCTTATATTTTCAGACACGGATTCGGACTTGTGATGCAATTTAATAATTGATTCGCACGCAGGAGGTATGGGCGTGTTAATAGGGATGCGCCCGCCTGCGCTCAAGACTGCAATCAAACGGCGGGGGTTCAGCGCACAAAAACAGGCAGATGGGGGGCGGTTTTTGCGCTCGCTTCTAAGTTCGCACCCCGCGCTTGTCTGATGTGTATAATCGTTTACATGCGACATCAAAGATCGAGACACTCGGCGCATTCGGCGTGATGCTGAACATATTTGCGAAGGTCTGTTTTGCTCCAATGGGTGTGAAGGCGATGACGGTTAATATTTTCCTAATGTTGACCGTGCCGGTTTCGGCACATATGATTACCCGTGCGGCTCACAGGCATGGGGTACATATGTGAGGAATCGGTTGTTGATGAATATGGGGAGGTGTATAAGTGAGCGCGGTATGGAAAACATGTGTCATGAAAATATCATAGTGGATGCCCCCCGAGGCTGAGTTGGGTCATGCAAATAATGTGATGGTATAACCATAAATTAGAAATCTTAATGAATTAGAAGATAATAGATAGAGATACAATATTTGGCCATCCTAAACATTAAGTGAGTAAGTATTCGACGGGATGAACAGGATTTACAGGATGGAGCAGGCCATTTATTCCTGTTGATCCAGTTAATCCGGTCCATTATTCAAGCAATATGATTGTATATTTGACGATATATCCAGAATTGTGATGTCACCCACATGATGTTAGATAGAACCCAATATTTCTACAAAAAGAAGTGAAAATATGAAGATAGGGATTATAATCTATTCAAACGACTCAGAAACCGTATGGAATGCTATTCGATTTGGAAATTATGCATTGAATGAAGGCGACGGAGTGAAATTGTTCATGCTCGGAAAGGGTGTTGAGTGTGAATCTCTGGATACGGATGATGGTAAGTTTAATGTGACTGAACAGATGCAAACATTAATTGGGAATGGTGGAGAGATATTAGCTTGTGGCAGTTGCCTTAAGATTCGCCAATCCGGGGGTTCGGAAATGTGTCCAATGTCAACAATGGCAGATTTGTATGACGTCGTTAAAAGTTGCGATAAAGTTTTGACATTTTAGAATGCGATGTGGAACGTATTGCCACTTGAGGAATACGCCGCCTGAGGCGCGTATATTCTATGGCGTCATTCCAGCATCTGTACCAATAAAATATAATAGTTAGATATATACATTTAACACCACCGCCCCCTTTGTTTTTTCGTATTTGTATATCTGGTTACTATAAAATATCGATGCATAGCCCAAATTGCTAGACTCCACGCAGCAACCCGCCGCAGGCGGCACATTTCAATTATTATGAATATGTGAATATGTCTATATCGGTCAGACAAACCCGAATATTTCTAATAACATTGGCATATGGAAAACGCTATGCTGCGCTATTCTACATTTATTATATAATAGTATGTAGAGGCTGTCCTGCAATTCAAAAATTCAGGGAAAAAAAGGTTAAATATGGATTTAAATACAAAAAGAAAGATCGATATTATTGAATACCGTGATTATTGGACGGTCTCTATAATTTATAAAATTATATAGTCCGAGTTAAATCGACCGGAGGGAGATTTTTCTCGGTTGAAATGCTGCGAAAATGCCCATATCGTTCGCGTTAGTGGTGTGGGAATACACCGTCTTTGCGGCGTTAGTATTGGTTTTAGCTTCAGTTTCAGATTGAATTATCTCATTACGCAGATATACAAATACAAAAAGAACAATCGGGAGCCATCAAGCTCCCGATTAAATATTAATGACTTGATGCCGCATATCGCTCAGCAATAAGCGCCCGGGTCAACCTGAACTGCACCCTGTGTTTATCCCAGTCATACTTGTTTCCCAGAAACTTGATCATTCGCTTCTTGGAAGCACCTTTTAACTCGTTCGCTTCCATCAACTCATTCACAAAAGCCTTCTCCTGTTCCTTATCAAGCTCAACCATTTACACCGCCTCCGCCTTGACCTCAGTAGTATTTCCTGTAACCACAGGCAACTTCTTCATAGTAAGGATCAGCCCGTCAGGGATATCCCTTACCGTGTATCTCATGTTCACAGAACCTGCATCCGATGTAAGCGATATCATTCCGCCCTTTTGCAGACCCAGTTTATCCACCATGTTCATGTTAACGATCACAAAGTCATTGTCATCGGTCTGGTTACACCACATGAAAGGATTGTACACAGATATCAGGTTGCCACTGTTTTCAGCTGGAGCCGCCGTTTCCATGACCTTACACTCAAGTTCACTGTATTTGGGAGCAGTAAACTTCCGGACAACAGATTCCATCATCTTACTGTGCATTGCCTGGAAATCAAATGCCTCTCCGCCAAGGTTCTGGCTTAAAGTTGACATTGCATCAATACCGACAGTACTCTCACCGGAATTGTTCAGAACCTGACCTTCCACATTCATGAAACTACCTGCCTTTGCATACAGGGGTTCGGTCGCGATCACAATAGTTGCCATCTCATTCACCGGACCATCAATAGATGTGATTACAACAAGATCATCCAGTTTCTCCAGCGTTTCCGCTGCATCTGCGGTATTTGGCATGAGTTCCAGCAAATCGCTGTTTAAAGTAACAAGCGTTTTAATACTGCCATCATTGATACCATCCATAATATCATGTAATCCAATTTGTCCGGCACTTTTACCCAACAAATGAACACCTGTAGAATTCACAAATGGTTTCATGAACATTATCTTGGAACCGGTCACCAGTGCCAGGTTCAGAAGATTCTTAACCTGCTCTGCATCGGAATGTGGATTCACATCCGTAATGATAATGGAATTGCTGTCCAATCCAAGTTCTGTCTTGTAATCAGCAGGATTGATTGACACATTCTCATCTGCCAGGTTCAGGTCACAACACGTCAGGGACACAATAGTTGCACCATTCTTCTTGGCTGCCAGCAGTCGCCTGACCAGTAACGGATACTGGACATACGGATCAATGAACAGCGCGATCCGCCCGGCATTCTCGATATCATCCAGTGGAATGCCCTGGCTTATTGATGGATGGCATTCAGAAGGGATCTCCTCATAAGCACCGATTCCCGTGTTCACCACAGTACCCAGTGCATCAGCGATCTTTGTGAACCCAAGATGTTCTTCATTGGTAGTAGCACCAACAGCAAGCATCGTCACATTCCTGGTACCTTTGAGTTTATCGGATGCTGCCTTGACCGCTGCATCAATGTCTGCCTCTTTCCCATCCACCATACTGGTGGCTTTTGAATAATGGTGGGGTAACTTCATTCCAAACCTGCACAACTTTCCCAGATTTGCAGAACTGCTCTTCATGAAATCAACTGTAAGCGCACCCTCTTCGTTTTCCCTGATGTAAAGGCCACAGCCGATATTGCATCCAGGGCACACAGTCTGGTATATCATCTCTTTCATTTTAACATCACCTCGAAGAATGGTGGAGTATCAAGATTCATTCCGGGCTGGTAATTCCGCCTACGTTGGGAAGGAATCGAAAACCTGCTCTGAAGTAAGGTGATTGGAATATCAGACGGACACACATCACTGCACTGGCCGCATGCAATACAACTGTCAGACAGATGCATAAACCGCACCAGGTGGTACATACTCATCTTGTAATTATCAACAAGAGAATGGAACATGGTACACTTGGAATCCTCACCGCACGCACAAACCGGACACACTTCCTTGCATGCACCACAGTCGATACAATTCTCCATCTGGTCCATGTAATACTGCATCCTCTCCTCATCGGGTATCTCAGGGAATATCTCCTTTTCCAGGTAGCTGCCAAGATCTTCCATGACACTATTCACCTTATCCCGAATTGCAATTGCCTTATCGCTGGCCGGCTGCACTTCGATCCTGCCTGCCTCAATAGCGTTCTCAAGAAGTTTTGCACCCTTCTCATTCATTACCTGACAGAAAGTTGCATTGCCAGCCATATCCCCGATCACGCCCCAGTTTCCACACGCAAGATCAGCGTTCACAGGTATCTTAAGCGTACAGAAACGGCAACTTTCGCGCCGTCCGAATCCGGCTTCTTCCAATTCATCAATGGCTATGGCCTTTTCTTCACCGTTCTTTGTCTTAAATATCAATTTGCCCTTTTCGATCTCTTCACCAATTACATCTTCAGGGTCAATATCATACATCTCAACAAGCATCTTCTTGGTAGTTATCGGATGCATACTTCCACCGCAGTTGAGTCCCACGATGTAAGTATTATCAAGATCTATCATTTCACGCTTACCCTGTTCAATAACAGCCTGTACATCACACGGTTTTGCAGGCATTGCCACCTTGCGGCCCACGGCATACTTAGCAAGATTCACAGGTACCGAATGCAAACTGCCTGTGGATGCCAGAACCTCTTCCACATTATCAGTAATAATGGGTACAGCTTCAAACTCGTTGATATGTTTCATCACCACAACGTTCTCAACCAATCCCTTCTCAAGGGCTGCTGCCAGTACGGCAGTTACCAATCCACCGGAAGCACCACGGCTACGTACATTTTCGTCAGTTGCATATCCTACAACCATATCTCCTACATTCGCCATTTATTTCACCCCTGCAGGCTTAAGAGGACTTGGTCCCAATTCCTTCACCTTTGCCGTAACATCCTTTATGAAATTGGCGAACCTCTCACCCTCACTGGCAGATATCCAGTTCAAGTGCAACCTATCAGGCTCAAGACCTAATTGTTGCAACATCTCTTCTAAGAACTGGTACCTAACTTCTGTCTTTTCATTACCGTTCACATAATGGCAATCCCCGATATGACATCCGGTAACCAGCACCGCATCCGCACCTTCAAGGAAAGCATTGAACACATGTAAGGGATCGATCCTGCCCGAGCACATGACCCTTATGACCCTTGTAGATGCAGGTTGCTGGAACCTTCCCATTCCTGCCGTATCCGCACCACCATAACTGCACCAGTTACAACAGAATGCCACGATCTTTGGAGTCCACTCTTTATCTGTCATCATCACACCTCCCCATAAGCGAACACATTCTTAACCTGTGCCAGCAGCTGTTCATTCTTGAAATGACTCTGCTGCAATGCACCTGTGGGACAGGCTGCCATACATGTACCGCAACCCTTGCACAGGGCTGTGATAATGTTCAACTTATTATCTTCAACTGATAGCGCCTGGAAAGGACACATAGGTACACAAACACCGCAACCCACACAAATATCATCATCCACTTTAGCAGTGATACCCTCGGTCAATGCCTTGCCCTGTGCCAAAAATCTTGTCGCACGGGCTGCACATGCACTGCCCTGGGAAATTGAATACGGAATATCCTTTGGTCCCTGGGTCATGCCACCGATAAAGATGCCGTCCAGTGTAGTGTCAACAGGTTTCAGTTTTGGATGTGCTTCCATCATGAACCCGTCCGCAGCTTTACTTACCTTCAGGATCTGCCGTACTGTCTCAGTACTCTCCGGTGCTACTGCACCCACGCTTAAAACCATCAGGTCAAGTTCAAGATTTACGATCTCATTGGTCAGGGTATCTTCTATCCTCGCAATAATATTGTGATCATCATTCTCGGTAACCTCTGCAGGTCTGCCTCTTATGAACCTGACACCCATATCTCTTGCCCTGTTATAGAACTCCTCATACATTCTGAAAGGTGTTCTCATATCCATGTACATAATATATACTTCAGTTTCAGGATATTTTTCCTTGAGCAACTGTGCATTCTTCAAAGAAGCCATACAACAGAAACTGGAACAATATATGTTGGAGTTCTTGTCCCTGCTTCCAACGCACTGTACAAACCCTATTCTCTTTGGTGGCTTGACATCACTTGGTCGCACTACTTTACCCATGGTTGGTCCGCTGGCATTGATAAGCCTCTCGAACTCCATGGTAGTGATCACATTATCGTACAAACCGAATCCAAATTCATTATTTGGTTCAGGATTGTACACATCAAAACCTGCAGTCACCACAATAACTCCCACGTCCAGTTCGGAGAAGGTTTCCTTCTGGTCCATATCAATAGCACCGCGCTCACATGCTTTTATGCACGCACCACAGTCAATACAAATGGATTTATCCACCAGTGCACGCAATGGCACTGCCTGTGGGAATGGTGTATAGATAGCCTTTCTGGTACCTATTCCTTCATTGAACTCAGTGTATGGAACTTCAACAGGGCATTTTTCCGTACACAGGCCACAGCCGGTACACTCATCTATATCGAGATACCTGGGCTTGTGTTTTACATTTACCTTGAAATTACCAACGTAACCATCAACGTCCACAATTTCGGAGTAACTCATAATCTCGATATTCTTATTTCTGGCAACTTCTACCATTTTCGGACCGAGAATACAGATACTGCAATCGTTGGTTGGGAACGTCTTATCAAGCTGGGCCATTTTCCCTCCAATGGAAGGTCCCTGTTCAACAAGATATACCTTATGTCCCATATCAGCAATATCCATTGCTGCCTGCATACCAGTTACACCGGCACCAATTACAAGAGCTGCATCTGTCACCGGAACTTCACTTGATTCCAGGGGTTCCAGCAGCGCAGCCCTTGCCACGCCCATACGGACAAGTTCCTTAGCTTTATTTGTGGCATCTTCCTTCTCCCACATGTGTATCCAGCTGCAGTGTTCCCTGATATTCACGAACTCGAACAAATAAGGATTCAATCCTGCTTCTTCCACACAAGCCCTGAAAATCGGTTCATGGGTCTTGGGCGTGCATGATGCTACAAGCACACGATTCAGGTTCATATCCTTGATCGCTTTTTTGATCTCTGCCTGTCCTGCATCACTGCAGGTATATTTGTTAACTACAGCTGTGGTGACATGGGGCATGGTGGATATATAGTCCGCTACTGCATGACAGTCCACCGTACCTGCAATGTTTATACCGCATTCGCAAATAAAAGCCCCGATCCTGAGTTCATCTTCCTGCTTATTTTCAGTTATTGTTTCTTTTTGGGTCATATCGATCACTCCACCCCTTTATTGCTTTAATGGACTGGGCCCAAGTGCCTTTATCTTTTCTACAAAATCGATCATTGTTTCCTGAAATTTCTTGCCTTCTGCTGCAGACACCCATTCAAGATGGAGTCGTTCGCCAAGACCAAGGCGTTCCAGTGCTTCCACCATTTCCTTCATTCTTACGTCAGTATGCTCATTGCCTTCAATATAATGGCAATCACCTATATGGCACCCTGTAACTAAAACGCCATCTGCACCTTCTTTGAAGGCTTCCAGGATAAATGTGGGTTCTATCCTGCTGCTGCACATCACGCGCACTATCCTGTTATTTGCAGGGTACTGGAGGCGGGAAACACCTGCCAGGTCAGCACCTGCATAACTGCACCAGTTACAGCAGAACGTAAGTATATCCGGTTCAAATTCTAAATTTGAATCTAATTCTAAATCAAAATCTGTCATTTATAATCCCTCCCCGTAAGCCTTGATCACAGCCATAATCTGTGGGGCTGTGTAATGTCTGGAAGTAATAGCACCTGTCGGACATTCTGCAGCACATGAGCCGCAGCCTTTACAAACCGTAGGATTTATCTCGCACTTTTTTGTAGTGTATGTTATTTCCTCGGTTTCCACAACAACCTCCTTTAGTTCAGGAGCTTTGTATGGACAAACCATTGTACAGCGACCACAGCCTATGCACAGCTCCGGATCGACCACAGATACATTTCCAATGGTCTCAAGGAAATCACTTGAGAGGATCGTGCATGCCCTGGATGCTGCTGCTAAAGCCTGTGATACAGCCTCATCCACCAGTTTTGGTGCCTGGGCTGTTCCACACAGGAACACTCCTTCAGTTGCAAATTCCACAGGCCTGAGCTTAATGTGAGCCTCCAGGAAGAACTTGTTTGAATCCAGTGGTACCTTGAAAAGTGACCCAAGACCCTCATTGGTCTCAGGTGCCACCAAAGGCGCACTTAATGCTAACAGGTCATAATTTATGTCAAAATCCATGTTCAACAGGGAGTCATACATTTTTATTGACTTTTCACCAACTTCAGGTTCCTTGTCTTCAGTATAGCGCATGAACACTACACCAAGTTCCCTTGCCTGTGTGTACAGGTCTTCCCAGCGTCCGAATGTTCGGATATCGCGGTATAATACGTACACATTACGATCCGGATCCCCCTCTTTTAACCGGATCGCATTTTTCATGGCAACGGTACAGCAGGCTCTTGAACAGTATGGCCGTTCATTATTACGTCCACCTGCACATTGTATGAACACTATATCTTTAGCATCCGTACCCTCATCTATCATATGTTCCAGTTTGCTCTGGGTAACGATATTCGGGTATTTACCATATGAGAAATATCCCTCTGGCACCAGTTCATTTGCACCGGTTGCAATGATAGCCACGCCACACTGGATCTCCTCGTCCACGCCAGCTTTTTTGAGATGTGCCGTGAATTTACCCATGGAACCTTCAAGTCCTACAAGTTCGGTGTCAGTCATCAGTGTGATATTATCATGTGACCTAACACGCCCAATGATCGGTTCCAGCACTTCACTCGTACTGCGACCGTCCTGAAGTTTGGTATATGCATTTAGTAATCCGCCAAGTTCGGCACTTTTCTCTACCAGTGTCACATGGAATCCTTTGTCAGCAATGTCAATAGTTGCATTCATACCTGCAATCCCGCCTCCAATTACCAGGCCGGAATTGTTGAACTCAACTTTTTCCTTGTACAGTGGCTGTAAAAGATTTGCCCTGGACACACTCATCCGTACTATATCCTTTGCTTTTTTGGTAGCCTTGTCTTTTTCGTTCTGGTGCACCCAGCTGCAGTGTTCCCTGATGTTTGCCAGTTCGAACATATATGGATTCAAACCTGCTTCCATAAGGGTTTCCCGGAACAATGGTTCATGTGTCCTCGGAGTACATGATGCCACCACCACACGGTTTAGGTCATGTTCCTTGACCAGGTCAGCAATCCCTGCCAGACTATCGCTGCTACAGGCATATACTTCCTCTTTGGCAAATACCACACCTGACAGGTCCTTGGCATAATTCACCACATCTGGAACATCCACGATACTACCAATATTGATACCGCAGCGACATACTACCACACCGGTCCTGATCTCATCAGTAATTTCCTTTTCAGTGGGATACTGCTTTTCAGTTACAAGTTTTCCTCTCTCGCTTGAAAGCAATGATGAAGCCTTACTGGCAGCACCGCTGGCATCAGCAACAGTATCAGGAATATCCTTTGGAGCCTGCATTGCGCCGCTGACAAATATGCCGGGGCGGGTAGTCTCAACCGGACAATCGATCTTGGTTTTCACAAAGCCCAGGTCATCCATTTCCACATTGGCAATATCAACCAGTTGTTTACTGCTCTTTGATGGGGTCAATCCGATAGAGAGCACGACCATGTCAAACTCTTCCCGGCAGGTCCCATTGCCATCTTCACCCTCATACTTTAATGAAAGTTTATTGGTATTAGGGTCAACTTCCACTCCGGAAGGTCGGCTGTTTATGAACCTGACACTTTTTTCATTCTTGGCTTTTTGGTAAAATTCTTCAAAACCCTTGCCAAAGGCACGTACATCGATATTGAAGATAGTAGTCTCAAGTTCGGAATCATGTTCCATTGCCACCATAGCTTCTTTAGTGGCATACATGCAGCATACACTACTACAGTTACGGCGCCCGATCTCAGGACTGCGGGAACCAATACACTGGATCCATGCAATTCTTTTCGGATGGGTACCATCTGAAAGTGTTATATGACCTTCAAAAGGTCCTGAAGAACTCAACTGCCGCTCAAACTGCATTGATGTGACCACATCAGGATGGTCCATCCTGTACTGTTCCAGTTGTGTTGCATCAAAGGGTTCGAAACCGGTGCTGAGAATTACACTTCCCACATTGATCTCGATCTCCTCGCCCTTATCATCATAATTGATGGCATCGTTCTCACAAGCCTTGGCGCAGTTACCACACTTGCCCTTGGTCAGGTATAAGCATTTTTCTGCATCAATGGTATATACCCTTGGCACTGCCTGTGGGAATGCCAGGTATATGGCTTTACGATTGTTCCCACCTTCATTGTATTCATCAGGCACCTTAACCGGACATTTTGGTACACACAATCCACATGCAGTACACTTGTTCGGATCTACAAACGTGGCTTTTTTCTTTACCTTGACTGTGAAATCGCCTGCCTCTCCCTCAATACCTGTGATCTCACTGTATGTGAGCAGTTCAATGTTAGGGTGACGTGCAACTTCAGCGAGTTTTGGGGACAGGGTACACATAGAACAGTCCAGTGTAGGGAAAGTCTTGTCCAGCTGGGCCATTTTGCCGCCTATAGATGTGCTATTCTCGATCAGGTATACTTTCAACCCGCTATTTGCAAGATCAATGGCACTCTGTATACCAGCCACACCTCCACCGGCTACGGCTACGGCGCCTACTAGTTTACTCATTTCGCACCACCCCTGATCCTCTCGATAAATTTGCTATTCTCCACAAAGTTCAGGTCGATACCCAGTTCCTCAGGTGTGAAACCCATGGCAAGTCCTAAAAGCTGCGAATAGTGCAGCACAGGCATCCCATATTCTTTTCCGAACGTCTTTTTGATCTCTGTCTGGCCAACATCCAGTTGCAAATGACAGAACGGACATGCATTTACAACGCAGTCAACTCCTGCCGCAACCATATGGTCCAGTTTATTGGTTGCCATATGCAATGTTGTTTCCAGCACTGCAGTTCTTGCACCGCCGCCTGCTCCGCAGCAAGCCATCTTATCCTCATAATCCACTGATGTAGCACCTGTGGCTTCCACCAGTTCATCAAAGAACGTAGGATTCTCAGCACTTCCAAGATGCCTCTCCTTGCTTGGCTTGACTAAGTGACATCCGTAATGTACTGCTACTTTGAGGTCAAGAGGATTGATCACTGCATTTTTGACCTTTTCGACACCAACTTCCTGGAAAAGATATTCTATAATGTGCCGTACATCTTGTGTACCTTTAAATTCGTGTCCTACCTCAGAAAGCATCTTATTGACATCTTCTCTCAGGGCATCGTCTTCTTTTAACAGCAGGTTGGCATCAACCAATGAACCAAAACACCCATTGCAGACAGTCAACAGGTCATTACCCATTTCCTCAGACAATGTAACGTTTCTGGACGCCATCGACAGCCATGTGGTTTTGTCAAAAGACCTAAATACTCCAGGAGCAGGACAGCAGGAAGCACCTTCTAAGTCTTCCAATTCCACATCTAACTTTTCCATGACCTTTTTGGTAGATATCTCAATACCGGGGTAACGGTTCGGGGCAATACAACCCAGGAAAAATGATAATTTGGTCATTTCTTTTCCTCCTCTTCGGCTACAATCTTATCAAATCCTGCAATATGCAGCAATTTTTTGACTTCACTCAGTGCATCAGGGAACCTGTGCACAGTTGGCGGAACCTCGTCCAATCCCAGTGCTTTGCGTTTTTCTTTTGTATCGTCATTGATAGGTACTGCATGTCCTGATTTGACAACCAGTTGTCCCACTTTTTTATGTGCAGGCAGCATGACGCCATTTTGGACTGCAATAGTACGGATCTTTAGCAGTGCATCTACATTTGGCACTCCCTGTGGACATCGCTCCTGACACTTGTAGCACGTTGTACAGTACCAGAGATACGGATTGTTTAGAAGTTCATCTTTCATGCCAAGATTTGCCATGCGCAGGAATTTACGAATGTTGAATTCGGGTTCCAGCTCGGTCATGGGGCAACCGGAAGAGCATCCGGTACAGTTGAAACACATGGTTATTTTCTCAGTACCGGGTTCTTCGAAAATTTCCTTCCTGAACTCCGGGGACAGGCTGGAGGTTTTTATAGCGTCACTCATCTTTCTTCCCTCCCTTTTGTTCGGCAAGGAACACTGTAAGGTCCTTAATTTCGAATTCATAGTTCTCAACTGATTCCTGTTCAGTTTTCATGCACGTAAGATGTGCCAGGCATTTGGGACAGGTTGTGATCAAAACATCGGCTCCGGTATCTTTTGCCTCATCCAGTTTTGCTTTTCGCAGTGCTTTGCTCCTGTCGTTACAGTTCATCATCGAACTGACACCGCAGCACCAGGAATCGTTTTTGTTATGTTTCATCTCAGTTATGCTGGCACCGCTGTTGGTCAGGGCATCCCTTGGTGCGTCGTATTCACCCATATGGCGACCCAGGCGACATGCATCATGATATGTAACATTGATGCCGGGATCAGTGGTAGTGGCAGTGCTAGTGTTAAGATTGGCATCCTTTAGAAGCTGGCTGATATGTACGACTTTTACAGGCAGGTCGTAATCCTGGCTGAGTGTACGGTAACATTCCGCACAGGAAGTAACAAGGGTCTCGATGCCACTTTCTTCAATGAGTTTTGTGTTCTGCTCTTTGAGTTTGTCAAATGTGGTTTTATCTCCCTGCCACAGTTGGTCATGACCGCAACATTTCATTTGCAGGAGTTTTGGATCAAGTTCCATGTCGCCAAGCAGTTCCATGGATGAAACTGCGATTGCCTTAAAGTCCACATCTACGTTGAAGAACATATCGTGGAAGTCGAGACATCCCGGATAATAGCCAACCTTTGATCTTTCGTTTCCTGCCTCTTTGAGGGTGGTTCTGCTATTGCCAAGGTCTGCCATCATTCCAGCCAACAGGGTAAACACTCCCTCATGAGCAATTTTAGTTCCGGCGCCCGCGCCGGTACTGTCCCTATTTGCCCGTTCTTCCCTCACAAATTCAGGATAATCAACACCCTGGGGGCATGTATCATAACAACGATTACAGGTTAAACAGTTCCAGATATCATCCGAATCTATTCCGTAAACATTTGACTGGTAAATGGTGGTTCTGGGAGAGGTCTTTACAACTCTCCTGACCGGACAGATGGCAGTACATTTTCCACATTGGTAACAAAGTTGAATATTTGATGGCATATTACTCCCTATGATTATTATCAAATAAATAATCGAGTGAATACGTATTAAACATTTTGTATCATTCGTTATCGGTCATGATAATTATAATGATAAACTGTGGATATATTATATTTAAACAAACGATGGCAAGTAGCATACAATGGGAAATCGATCTTCGATCATTAAAATTCACTTAAAAATCATCATTTTCTCAAAAAATAGAAGAGTATGGAAAATCGTATATGCCAGTAGTTCAACTTCTGTTAATACATATAAGAAGGAGTGTAACCAAATGGATAAACCTGTTTTTGATGCTTTGTTCAAAAAAGTTGAAAGCGAGCCTTATGCCAAAAAACTTGGCATGGAATTGGTGAAACTTGACGATGGTTATTCGCTTGTGAAAATGGTCTATTCAAAAGATATGGACAATATTTTCGGGATGGCGCATGGCGGTGCAATATTTTCATTGATCGATGAAGCGTTTGAAACTTCTTCAAATTCCCATGGCACAATTGCAGTTGCTTTGAATGTGAATGTATCATATGTTAAACCGGCAGCGGAAGGAGATACTCTCTTTGCGGAAGCAAAGGAGGTCAGCAAGTCCTTTAAGATCGGTAATTATGATATAAAAGTTACAAATGACAGGGGTGAATTGATTGCTACCTGTCAGGCAGTGGCTTACAGGAAAAAGGATAAACTTCCGTTTTTGGATTAATTGCGCTATACTGCTATATTGACAATTGACACCACATTTTAATTTAGTGTTAGCGTTATCGTCAGCGTCAGAATTACTAAAAGAACATGTGTAGTTCCGAATGTTTTGACCTTATACGCCTGGGTTGAATTTTATTGCGAGGGCAGGGATACGAAAGTTGAAATGATGTTGATGCAGGGATGTTTTTAGATTTTTGGTGTTAGTTTTGGTTGGCACAGTCCCATAATTCAGTTATGCAGTAAAAAAACAGTAATAATATCACATCGGATGCATATTTATATAAATTTAAAAGTAGTTATAGTA
>DQIP01000098.1 GCA_020793565.1 Candidatus Methanovorans sp. | reverse complement strand
CGACCGTATGGAGGATTTTCTCGTTGTATATAATCCATGGGATTATGTAGTCCGAGTAAATCTGACCGCAGGGAGGATTTTCTCGTTACAATATCTTCATTGTATCTCAGGACCTGCCATAATCTGGAATTAGAGTCTATTTTCATACGTTATCTTTTTGAATATTTGATGTGCCTGACACTTATTATAGGGCACAACGGTTATATAGAACTACAAACATGTAAAATGACCTACGGCCTGTATTTACAGGTTCCATATAATCGATTATTTGACCGGAGGTTAAAACATATGGCAGGACAAATGGCTGGACAGCCAATTTTTATTTTAAGAGATGGAAGCCAAAGAACAAAAGGCAGAGAAGCACAGAGCAACAACATCATGGCTGCAAAAGCCGTTGCTGAAGCTGTAAGGACCACACTCGGTCCAAAGGGAATGGACAAAATGCTTGTTGACGGCATGGGTGATGTAGTGATCACAAATGACGGTGCAACAATTTTAAGAGAAATGGACATTGAACACCCTGCAGCAAAAATGATCGTCGAAGTCGCAAAAACACAGGACAATGAGGTCGGAGATGGTACAACAACTGCAGCTGTAGTTGCCGGCGAGCTCCTTAAAAAAGCTGAAGAACTCATAGAGCAGGATGTACACCCAACACTTATTGCATCAGGATACAGGATGGCATCCGAAAAAGCAGGCGAAATATTAGATACCATCGCAAAAAAAGTTACGATTGATGATCGTGAACTTCTTATCAACATCGCAGGAACCGCAATGACCGGAAAAGGTGCAGAGGCGTCAAAGGATGTGCTTTCAAGCATTGCAGTATCCGCGGTTACCAGTATTGTCGATAAGGGCGACGGAAACACTGTTGAGATGGATAACATTAAGGTCGAGAAAAAGACCGGTGCCCGTGTTGACGAGTCTGAACTCATCGAAGGTATGATCATCGATAAAGAGCGTGTACACACAAACATGCCAAACAGGATCGAGAATGCAAAGATCGCACTGCTCAACACTGCTATCGAACTCAAAGAGACCGAAGTTGATGCTGAGATATCAATCACATCCCCTGATCAGTTGCAGTCTTTCCTTGACCAGGAAGAAAAGATGCTCAAAGACCTTGTTGACAAAGTTGTGAACAGCGGTGCAAATGTGGTATTCTGCCAGAAGGGTATTGATGACATGGCACAGCACTTCCTTGCAAAAGCAGGGATATTTGCGATCAGGCGTATAAAGAAAAGCGACATGGAAAAACTCGCAAGAGCAACAGGTGCAACCCTTATCACAAACTTTGATGAGATTGTAGACAGTGACCTTGGTGATGCAAAACTTGTCGAGGAGCGAAAGGTCGGTGGCGACAATATGACATTCATAACAGGCTGCGACAATCCAAAAGCAGTCTCTATCCTGCTTCGCGGTGGTACAGAGCATGTTATCGATAGTATCGAACGTGCACTCAACGATGCACTGCGTGTCGTAGGTGTTGCGATCGAAGACGAAAAACTTGTTGCCGGCGGCGGCTCACCGGAAGTTGAAGTTGCACTCAGGCTTCAGGAATATGCAGCAACTTTAAGCGGCAGGGAGCAGTTGGCAGTCAAAGCATTCGCAGAAGCACTTGAGGTAATCCCAAGAACACTTGCAGAGAACGCAGGTCTTGACCCGATCGATATGCTTATGGATCTTCGTGCACAGCACGAAAAAGGCGTAAAGACAGCAGGTCTTAATGTTTACACCGGTGAGGTCATTGACATGTGGGAAGCAGGAGTTGTCGAGCCTTTAAGGGTTAAGACACAGGCGATCAACGCAGCAGCCGAATCAGCGGTCATGATCCTCCGGATCGATGATATCATCGCATCCACCAGCGCACCTGCAATGCCTCCTGAAGCAATGGGCGGCGGCATGGGTGGTATGGGCGGTATGGGTGGCATGCCTCCAATGATGTGATCACTTAAAAAAACAATATTTGACAGGCGCAGTTTTTACTGCGCCCCTTTTTCTTTTTTTAAAATTTTGTATTTGTTTAGCGATTTTTGACACCGAGGCAATACGCCGCAGGCGCACATTCCCAAATCACTTGCGCGAACTATATGAACTTTTTCGCAGCATTTTTACTTGTGATATAAATGTGAGGTGACGCAGCATAGCGTTTTTACACACCAGTATCATTAAAAATCTTAAAGTTCATTAGACCGAGATATCTTTTTTATAATGTTTGAAATGCGCCGCCTGCGGCGCTGTGACAAGAAAGTCATATCTTGAATTGCAGAAATGCCACTCCCTCCATTCGGAGTGACCCTACTGTGACACTTATTACCAGTAATGGAATGGGTGGAGCCAACAGGACAATGTGGAAAACTCTGGAAGTCTGATTTGGACAATCTGCTAGGGTAACAAATGCTATGAAGAAACGAAAGTTGAACTATTGTAAGAGTCGTAAACGGCAACAAGCGAAAGCAGACTGTCATACGCTTGAGCCAAAAGGCATAGAATCAGACTATAATGGCTCGCCGCACATTATAGGGAATGGACAAATGATTTTCGGCTTACAGATGGCTTCTAAGGCATTTATAAATTATTTAAGATGTGAAACTTGGTAAACCCCATGAGTTCCCAATACATATGGGTAGGAAGCCCGCAAGGGCTGACGATGGCTCAGGGGGTAGCGGAAACGGTAAAAAGCGAATGTCAGTCTGTAATGGACTGGATAGAGGTTCAAACTTTGCCTCAACCTGAAAGGGTGCAGACTTGCCAACGGTGTTTCATTGTATGAACGGAGGTAAACCTGTGAATGTAAGTAATTCAACGACGCCCAAAAGCGAGAGACTTGCAGATATAAGACCAAAAACCCAATGGAAAAATATCGATTGGAAAAAGGTCATTCAAAATATTAACAGGCTACAAACCAGAATTACAAAAGCAGTTTTAGAAAGAAAATGGCAATTAGTAAAGAGACTACAATATTTGTTAACCAACTCGTTCTATGCTAAATCGTTAGCAGTAAGAACAATATGTCAGAATAAGGGTAAAAGAACAGCAGGAATTGACGGCGAAAAGTGGTTAACACCCAAAGCCAAAATGAATGCCGCTCTTAATTTATCTAATGAGAGTTACAAAGCAAAACCCTTGAAAAGAGTTTTCATTGACAAACCTGGTAAGAAGAAGAAACGACCCTTAGGCATCCCGACCATGTATGACAGGGCCATGCAGGCATTATATGCCCTTGCATTAGACCCTGTTGCAGAAGCCACTGCTGATATTGCTTCCTTTGGCTTTCGGAAATTCCGAAGTGCACAGGATGCATGTGCGCAAGCTTTTACCTGTCTAAGTAGAAGAAATTCTGCTCAGTGGATACTGGAAGGAGATATTAAGGGTTGTTTTGACAACATCAACCATGACTGGTTACAGGACAACATCCCAATGGACAAATCGATTCTAAATCAATTTCTCAAAGCAGGTTTTGTATACAAACATCATCTGAATCCTACCAAAGCAGGTACACCACAGGGAGGTATAATATCTCCAATCCTGGCTAATATGACCTTAGATGGAATTGAACGTACAATTGCAAATAAGTACTATTCAGGGAAAAGATGGAAGAGTCGCAATCCAAAGAAAGTCAATTTCTTAAGATATGCTGACGATTTTATCGTGACTGCTGGTTCAGAGGAAACTGCTAATGAAATTAGGGAATTGATTGAAGTGTTCCTAAAGGATAGAGGTCTGGAACTATCAATCGAGAAAACTCTGATTACTCATATAGACAATGGTTTTGACTTTTTAGGTTGGAATTTCAGAAAATACAAAGGGAAACTGCTTATCAAGCCTTCCAAGAAATCAATTGGCAATGTCACACACAAAATTAGTGACATTATCAAAAAAGGTAAGGCATGGAAACAGGAAGACCTCATTGATGCTCTCAACCCTGTTATTACTGGATGGACAAATTACCATCAATCAGTAGTGTCCAAAGAGACATTCAACAAACTGGACCATATAGTCTGGAATATGTTGTGGAGATGGGCAAAGAGGAGACATCCCCGAAAGTCCAGGTCATGGGTAGTCAGGAAGTACTGGCATCATGAAGGGACTCGGAACTGGGTATTTTCTACGAAAAAGAATAAACTAAAACTCTTATCAGATACAAAGATTGTTAGACATAGATGTCTCAAACTTGATAGAAATCCCTATATTGACAAAGAGTATTTCGATGTACGGAGATGTAAACTGCGTGCTCGTAAAATGGTTAATAAACCTAAAACGTGTGGAGTTCAAATGAATATTTGTTCATTTGCATGATAAGGTAGTCTTAAAACAATTAAGCCATTGAATTGTTAACTGCTGCCCGATACAAAAAGGGTTATGAAAGGCTTGAGCCGGATGTGGTGAAAGTCGCAAGTCCGGTTCTTAGAAGAGGGAGAGCGAGTAATCGCTCTTTCTTATTCAGCGTTGAAGTGGTTTTAGTTTCAGATAGAACAATCTCATTTAAGCAGTTATCTCACCACAGCTAGACAAATACCAATCCCCTAATCCCCTTCACCCACACTAACAATCGCAATAAGTTCATTCACGCAA
>DQIP01000099.1 GCA_020793565.1 Candidatus Methanovorans sp. | reverse complement strand
CTGCCTGGCGGAACTGTTACAAAAAGAAGGTATCAGGAAGATCGTGGTGCCTCGCAATTTTTCATTGTTCACTGCACAGGCCCTTAAAGAAGATGGTTTTACTGTAATTCCAATCAAAAGTCCTTTTCAGGATATGCGGGTGAAAAAGGATGTGACTGAGATCGGGCACATCAAATCTGTCCAGGACGCATGTGAAAGGGCAATGCAATCTGCGATTGATATGATCAGTAACGCTATTGTCACAGATGGTGCCCTGTATCACAAAGGTTACAACCTGACATCTGAACAGGTACGTGCCGGGATCGAGCATACACTTCTTGATATTGGGTGTGAAGCAGACAGCACGATCGTTGCCTGCGGAAAAAAATCGGCAAATCCTCATTGGGAAGGTGAGGGCGTGCTCACAATAAATGAACCGATAGTAATTGATATTTTCCCGCGAAACAAAAAGAGCAGGTATTACGCAGACATGAGCCGTACAGTGCTAAGGGGTAAGCCGTCCAAAAAACTTGAGGACATGTACAACGCGGTCATTGCGGCGCAGGATGCGGCATTTTCAAAGGTCAGGATCGGGGCCAGATGCAGCGATATACACAATGCCGTATGTGATGTATTCGAAAAAATGGGATATGAGACCATTCGGAACGGTTCAAAAGCCGGATTCATACACTCTACCGGACATGGGGTTGGCCTGGACATACATGAACTTCCAAATGTGGGAGACAACGATTTTGTGCTGGAGGAAGGTAACGTTATTACGATCGAGCCAGGGTTATACTATCCTGACGTGGGGGGAATTCGCATTGAGGATCTAGTCCTTGTGACAAAGGATGGATATAAGAACCTGACCTTATTCGAAAATAAATTTGTAATATAGGTGCGATATACTGTCATAATAAATATCAAGCCAGTAGAGGTAGTACATGAAAGATAAACTTCAGGAGATCGAGGAGATCATTGGAAAATATGTAACAGCCGGAAAAATACTGTCGCAGGTAAGGGACGAAGCGAAAGACAAGATCAAGATAGGTGCCAGGCTTCTTGATGTTGCGGAGTTCGTGGAACAGAGGAGTATTGAACTTGGCGGACAGCCGGCATTCCCATGTAATATATCACGCAATGATGAAGCGGCACATGCAACCCCGTCTGCCGGTGACGAGACCGTGTTTGGGAAAGACATGGTTAAACTGGACATTGGAGTTCATATTGACGGCTACATTGCCGATGCAGCCCTGACCATTGACCTTTCAGGCAATCCGGATCTTGTTAAAGCCTCGGAGGATGCACTTTATGCAGCGATCGATGTTATTAAGAGCGGGGTTGATACTAAAGAGATCGGGGCTGTGATAGAGGATACGATTACAGGATACGGTCTTAAGCCTGTATCAAACCTGACAGGCCATGGGCTTGCCCAATATTTCACTCACACCCCACCAGGTATCCCGAACAAGCATATCGAGCACGGGGTTATCCTGAATAAAGGAGATATCATTGCGATCGAACCATTCGCAACGGATGGTTTTGGAAAGATCGCAGATGGTTCATGGGCAGAGATATATCACACGGTTGCGCGTAAACCGGTTCGGCTGCCTGCTGCAAGAAAACTCATGAAACAGATGGAGCAGTACAAGACACTGCCATTTGCAAAGAGATGGCTGGAATCTGATAAACTCGATTTTGCCCTTATACAACTTGAGAGGGCAGGTGTAATTATGTCATATCCTGTACTAAAAGAAGTTGAAGGTGGACTGATTTCACAGGCTGAGCATACAGTTATTGTGACAGATGACGGTTGTGACATCACCACTAAATAAATGATAAAAGCCGCGAATTATGAAACCCGTGCTTATTATATGGATGATGGCAACTGCAATCGTCATAATATTTACATCAATACCGGTGAATGCAGATTTCAACTGGGAAAACAATATTACGGTATATCGGTATAATATGACCTGGGAATATACGGAACAGTACACTGGAGAGGATTTTGTGCTATATAAGTGTTATATCGATTCCGATATCGGGAATGATGACGGCTATATCAGTGCATGGGAACTATTCAAGTTTGATCCCATTACAAGGAAATCATTTTATGATTCTATCATTGATAATATGGATGTCAGGATCAATGGTTCGTCCGGTGCTGTGCATTTGCAGGAGATCGATTCATCCCTTTCAGAAAGTTTGCTTGGGAGAATATACGGACGCGGCGAAGCCACCAATCACTACAGGATAATGTATTCTTTTGATGGGGGCCTTACAGAACTTGGCACAAGTATCTGGTTTCTTGCCGAACCGGAATCGAATGTGACAATCACGTTTCCTGGAGGAATTGATATTACGTCTACTGGAGGAATTGAGAATACAACTGCAATTATAACTACAACTACAACTACAACAATGCAAAACAGCACAACAATGCTTATCGGTACAGTTGGTTTTGAAGGTGAGGTGACGATCGGTTATGCTGAAAATGCGACATGGATCCTGCCTGCATTGGAACCGATTGGTAATGTGACGCCAATGGAAGATGCGGAAGCAGAACTATCTGAACCCAGGGAGCCGTATGATCTCATTGGTGAAATGCTCAAAAAACTGGGAATGCACCCAAAAGTTAATCTAAATTAAAATGGAATTTGAGGACATGATCATAGAACAGGTTAAACTTACGAATGGCACTGCACTCGGCCTGAGATTTGATATGCAAAATGCTCCCCTTCTTGTTATAAGGGCGGATAAGGGATTTGTTATGTGCGGTTATCTTGATATCGAAATGGCAGAGGCACTTGGGGATGTTGCCGTGAGGGTCAGGGGGGTCAATACTTTTGAAGATGTGCTGGATGCACAGGTCATTGGTACAACACAGGCGGCAACAGATCTTGGTATCGATATCAAGATGAATGCAAGGGATGCTCTTGAACGGATGTTTTAGTTGCGATTATTTTTCTTATTAATATGTTAAATGTTATACGCTTTTGAATTATCCGGTGAGCATGAGACCCTGCCGCGTGCGGAGGTTATTGCATGTCTTGATATTGTGGGTGCGGTGTACTCTGAGCATGCGTTCTTTGATCAGTGTCTTGTTGTGGATATCGCTGGCAGTGACGAGATTGTCGAAAAAGAGATTAATTGGATCTCAAAACGGCTGTCGATGTCGCATTATATTCTCAAGGTTGCGGGAATCTGCGATAACGATGTTGATACGATCATCGAGATGTCAGGTAATTCCGATATAAGTAGCCATATCATTGCCGGAGAAACCTATGTTGTCCGTGCCAAACGGATAAAGCACCATACCGACATCCACGGTGCGAATCTTGAAGGCAGGGTTGGAGGCAGCATTTACAGGAAGGGATATAGTGCAAACATGAAAAATCCTGATGTTGAATTCCGTCTCATCCTGACCGGGCGGTGTGTGTTCGGCTCGATCGTTGCACCGGTTGACCGCAGTGCATACGAGGCACGTTCGCCACAGAAAAAGCCGTTCTTCTATCCGGGTGTGCTCATGCCGAGAATGGCACGCGCACTTGTGAACCTTTCAAAAACCCGGGATGGTGACGTGTTCTTTGACCCGTTCTGCGGGACTGCCGGGATCCTTGTGGAAGCAGGGCTTATCGGGACAGGTGTTATCGGGGTGGATGTGCAGGCAAAGATCATAGGTGGCGCGCAGATGAACCTTGAAGCGTTCTTACCCGGCTATTCGTTATTTGTAGGCGATGCATGCAGGGTTCCGCTTGTGGACGGGTGCGTGGATGCGATCGTGACCGATCCCCCGTATGGGCGTTCTGCCGCAATAAAGGCGGAGTCACTTCATTACCTGTATGCGCATTCTTTTGCAGAGATGTACAGGGTGCTCAAAAGCGGAAGGATGGCTGTCGTGGTATCTGAACAACGGGTGGACGGGTTTGCACGCGATGCCGGATTTATTGTTGTGGAAACATATCTCCAGAAGGTTCACAAGAGCCTTACACGGATCATTTTGGTTTTGCGTAAGGAATGACAAGAGTGATAATTTCCAAAAGATAATACGACCATATCTGCGTTACCTGCTATCCACCGGGTGGTAGGCACTTAACTGTGTTAGCAGGTGAGTATATTCACATTTTAATAAAATTGAGGTGTTTGTTTAGATGGTTTCGATAAAATGTTGATGCATAGTCTATATTACAAGATCCCGCACAGAAATACCGCCGCAGGCGGCGCATTTCCAACATTATGATAATATACTTCGGTCGAATAAAACTGAACATTTCCAATAAAATTGGTGTGTAAAAACGCTATGCTGCGTTATTCTATATTTAGCTTATATAGGCTGTCCAATAATTACGATATCCAACAATATCGATCCTTCTTTTTGTATTTAAATCTATATTTGACCTTATTTTCCTGAATTTTTGAATTGAAGGACAGCCCCTATAAGTTGAAATGCCGCAAAAACGTCATTGTTCGCGCCAGTGGTTTGGGAATGCGCGCCTCCGGCGTATTGCTTCGGCGTCAAAGATCTATGGCGTCATTCTAGCGTCTGGAAATAACATCCCTTTTTGCCATATAATCCCATGTCAAATTTCATAAATTCGCCATCATCCGACTCATTTTTCAGC
>DQIP01000100.1 GCA_020793565.1 Candidatus Methanovorans sp. | reverse complement strand
AGCAATTGACAAAATAATGAGGAGATTTGAATGAAAGCAGTTGTATGCACAAAATACGGACCACCGGAAGTTCTTCAACTCGAAGAGGTTACAAAACCAGCCCCGAAGGATAATGAAATACTGATACAAATATATGCGACATCTGTAAATTACGGAGATATTACAGCTCGAAACTTTAGAGAAATCTCCCCTCGAAAATTCAACATGCCTTTCCTCTTCTGGATCTTCGCGAAAATATCGTTTGGTCTCAGAAAACCAAGAATAAATATACTGGGCAGTGAGTTTGCCGGGGAAATTGAATCAGCAGGCAAAGATGTAAAATCATTTAAGCAAGGCGACCAGGTTTTTGGATATCTTGGCCAAAGCATGGGTGCTTATGCCGAGTATCTTAGTATACCTGAAGATGGTTGCGTAGCAATAAAACCGGTCAATATGACTTATGAGGAAGCGACCGTTGTTCCTTATGGGGCAATAATGGCGTTGGATTTGCTCAGAAAAGTAAATATTCAGCCAGGACAAAAGGTTTTGGTCAATGGAGCCAGCGGCGGGATAGGTTCAGCGGCGGTACAGCTTGCCAAATACTTTGGGGCAGAAGTGACCGGTGTATGCAGTACACCGAGATTAGAATTTGTAAGATCTCTGGGAGCTGATAAGGTAATTGATTACACTAAAGAGGATTTTACGCAAAGCAGTGAGACCTATGATCTTATTTTTGACATATTAGGCAAGAGTTCGTTTTCACGTTGTAAAAGCTCGCTAAAGCAGAACGGACGCTATCTTTTAGCCAGCTTTAAGATGAAACAGCTTTTTCAAATGCTATGGACTTCAATGATCGGCAGCAAGAGAGTAATATGTGCGTTGGCGATCGATAAGCAAGAAGATCTGATTTTCATCAAAGAGCTTATTGAGGCGGGAAAGATAAAATCAGTCATTGATAGGCGCTATCCTTTAGAACAGACTGCCGAAGCTCATAGATATGTGGAAAAAGGGCACAAAAAAGGAAATGTAGTCATAACTTTGTAACATAATAACAAAAACTAATAAATTTCAGGAGGTATTTTACTGACAAACCGTATCGAAAAGGGGGGAAATTTGGATTCAAACAGAAAGACCGCAACAATTGTGGGAGTATTATTTATCATTGGGACGGTTGCGGGTGTCCTAAGCGTTGTTTTTGCAGGATCCATTCTAAGTGATCCAAATTATCTTATCAAAGTTTCTGCAAATGAAAATCAAATCATCATAGGAACCCTCTTAGTGTTATTAATGGGCCTTGCACTTGCTATGGTTCCAGTTATGATGTTTCCAATCTTTAAGAAATATAATGAAGCTTTAGCCCTTGGGTCTGTTGTTTTCAGGGGGGCGCTTGAGGCTGTTATCTGTATTGCAATGGTAATCAGCTGGTTATTAATATTAACAGTAAGTCAGGAATATGTAAAAGCAGGAGCTCCAGATGCTTCCCATTTTCAAACTTTAGGCACTTTATTACTACAAGCTAGCGATCAGATAAATCATATTTTGACAATCGTTTTCAGCTTGGGTGCTTTGATGATTTATTATTTATTCTATCAATCAAAACTCATTCCTCGATGGTTATCAATTTGGGGTCTTATTGGAGCTATATTGTATTTAGCTTCAGGTTTGTTTGTTATGTTCAGTGTGGATTTTGGTATCTTAATGGCTCCACTAGCTTTGCAAGAAATGGTTCTGGCGGTATGGCTGATCGTTAAAGGATTTAATTAATTTAGGAGAGATTAAAATTAGCAAAAAATTGGATAATAGCAACACTGAAATGTCACCAAACAAAACAGCAAGAATCGCAGGGCTCCTGTATCTTATTTTAGGTATATGCGCTGGGGTCAGTTGGGCGTATACAGAATCGATTTATGTGCCAAGCGATGCTTTGACCACGGTCGACAATATCCAATCATCCGAGTGGCTATTCCGACTGAACTTTGTCGGCAATCTTGTGGGTCAAATCGCTTTCTTATTTTTGATCTTTTTTCTGTACAAACTGTTCAAGCCAGTTAATAAAGATTGTGCTAGACTGATGGCTATACTTGTAATTGTCAGCATCCCTATCGCCATCTTAAATTCACTTAATCTGTTAGCCCCGATATTGCTTTTGAGCGGCGGTTATCTTTCAGCTTTTGGGGCAACCCAATTTAATGCCCTGATAATGTTATTCCTCGATTTGTACATTTATGGAGTTTTTATCGCCGGAATATTCTGGGGCCTTTGGTTGTTACCCCTTGGTTATTTGGTTTTCAAGTCTGGATTCATTCCTAAAACCATTGGTGTATTTTTGATAATTGCAGGCTTTGGTTATGTCATTAATTCTTTGTTAAGATTTCTGATGCCGGGCTATAATATGGAAATCTCGTCATATACATTTATCGGGGAGTTGATGATTATTTTCTGGCTTTTGTTTAAGGGCGTAAATGTTCAACAGAGTGATGTAAAGAATGAATAAATCAGAAAAGTTCTGGGATAGGATGGCGAAGTATATTGATCGAGTAGAAAGAAAAGATGAACCGACTAATATTAAGATTATTGAAAAAACTAGAAACCGACTTAAAATTAGTGATAATGTTTTAGATTATGGATGTGGAACTGGAACAGCAGCCATTGAAATTGCGAGCAGTGTGAAAAAAGTCAAAGGTATTGATATCTCACCCAAAATGATTGAAGCAGCGAAAGGAAAAACTGTAGAATGTAAAGTTAAGAACATAGATTTCGCGCAAACAACAATATTTGATGAAAAATTAGAAAAAGGATCATTTGATGTAATCTTATGTTTCAACCTACTCCATTTTGTGGAAGATATGCCAAAGGTTATGCAAAGGATAAACGAATTATTGAAACCGGGTGGATTGATTATTTCTGCAACACCTTGTATTAGAGGGACATTTTTAGGAGTTCTGTTATCGCCTGTGAGCAAAATCGGATTAATTCCTCCAATCAAATCATTTAAAATCTCCGAATTAGAAGATTCAATAGCTAATGGAAATTTTGAAATTGTTGAAACTGAATGTTTGCATCAAAGGTCACAACAATATTTCATTGCAGCAAAGAAAAAATAGAGAGCATAACAACATAACCATATAAAAATGGGAAAACTCATGAAAGCAATTATATGCACAAAATACGGACCGCCCGAAGTTCTTCAGCTCAAAGAAGTGGAAAAACCTATTCCTAAAGACAATGAAGTACTGATAAAAATACACGCAACAACAGTACATATAGGGGATACTAAGATTCGACGTTTAGAGCCTGGTTTAGGATTTGTAAAGGATTTATTGGTTAAACCCATAATGCGAATAATTATAGGTTTCACAGGACCCAGAAAAAAAATATTAGGGATGGAGCTGGCAGGTGAAATTGAAGCAGTAGGCAAAGATGTTACGCTGTTTAAGATAGGCGATCCCGTTTTTGCATCAACCGAGATGAGATTTGGTACTTATGCTGAATATATATGCCTACCCGAAGACGGGGTGTTAACAATAAAACCGGCCAATATGACCTATGAAGAAGCCGCTCCGGCTCCCAATGGGGGAATAACCGCATTGCTTATTCTTAGAAAAGCAAATATCCAAAGTGGTCAAAAAATTCTCATCTATGGAGCTTCTGGAAGTGTAGGCACTTTTGCTGTGCAACTTGCCAAAAATTTTGGGGCGGAAGTTACTGGGGTGTGCAGTACTGCGAACTTAGAAATGGTAAAATCCCTGGGAGCTGATAAAATCATTGATTATACGGCATCCGATTTTACCAAAAACGGTGAGACTTATGATGTTATCTTTGATGCAGTAGGCAAACTTGCATATTCACGAGTTAAAAAATCTCTAAAGAAGACTGGAATTTATCTTAACGTTCTTACCTCATCAGACAGCTTAAAGTTAAAGACTGTTAATTTAGTTTCCCTTAAAGAGCTTATTGAAGCTGGAAAGTTAAAATCGGTCATTGACAGGACGTATCCCTTGGAACAAATGATCGAGGCTCATAGATATGTGGACAAAGGCCACAAAAAGGGAAATGTAGTAATAACCGTAGGACACAACGAAAAGGTAAACCATATTTTGGGCGAATTTTTGTTGGCTTCACAAAACCCAGAAAACCAATACTTGGAATCGATAGGGGTCAAGAAGGTGTAGAACAGAATCTAAGATCTGTATGGTCTAGTGTCATGTCAACAACACAATGTCGCGGGACAGAAGGGGTTAAGACAGATGCAAAAAACGACGCGACCGCGCAAAAGCGCGGCACGTTTCGACACCATGAACACGAAACACAAAACGGTTTTTAATCGGCGTCATATTTGCAGATATGAGAATTGCATGGTTGGGTTGTTGTGGGTTTGGTAGTAGTGGAATCCGCCGCCTACGGCGGTAACTGATGCTCCGTTTTCTTAACTTCCAGTCAATTACTGTGCCCCGATCTCTAACATAGGCACCTGCATGTACGCGCAATTGCCCGCGTGTATTCCTAAGTCTGTGCGCTGACGGCGCAGTGTAGAAACCGATCGGTAATTTTGGAGTCTAATTTCATATGACCTATGCCCCTCATAATCAGACACTTGAAAATTGACTCGACACTAGGTGACCTCATAACCATATTTTTTAAGT
>DQIP01000101.1 GCA_020793565.1 Candidatus Methanovorans sp. | reverse complement strand
AGTGGAATTTAATTTGTGGTATCAAGTGAAGAAACTGAAGGCTTTAGGCGAAATTAGGACGGGCTGAATAGTTACAAATATACAAGCATCAGTGACTTTAAAACCCACCACCAACATCTTTGACCCAAATTCAAACTATGTTCCACATTCCCATCCGCACATGTATTCAGATTGTTTATCTGTCAGTTCATCGATCTCAATGTCCATTGACTCAAGTTTCAACTTAGCAACATACATGTCCAGGTCATGCGGTACGGCATGAACACCATTCACTAACTTGTTCTCTGCAATATAACGCACACACAGTGCCTGGTTTGCAAAACTCATATCCATCACTTCGGCAGGATGCCCGTCACCTGCTGCAAGGTTCACAAGCCTTCCGTCTGCAAGAACATTAATGCGCCTGTTCCCCATATCATATTCCTGAATGTTGTTACGCACAGTCCTGACAGATTTAGCCATAGAGGTAAGGTCATCCAGATTGATCTCCACATTGAAATGACCTGAATTTGCAAGGATCGCACCATCTTTCATAACCTCAAAATGTTCTTTTGTCAAAATGTCGCGGTTTCCGGTAGTGGTAATAAACATATCACCGATCTTTGCAGCCTCATTCATTGTCATCACATCGTTACCATCCATACGCGCTTCCAGTGCACGTATCGGGTCTACTTCGGTCACGATAACATTAGCACCAAGTCCCACAGCACGCATTGCAACACCCCTTCCACACCATCCATATCCCCCGATAACCACATTCTTACCCGCAACAAGCAAATTTGTTGTCCTGATAATTCCATCCCATGCTGACTGTCCGGTCCCATAACGGTTATCGAACATGAATTTCGTCATTGCATCATTGACCGCAAGAACGGGCATTTTTAAGGCACCATCGCGCTCCATTGCTTTTAACCTGTGAATGCCGGTTGTTGTCTCCTCGCAACCACCGATAATCGTAGCAAGCATATCCTTGCGCTCGGTATGCATCTTGAAAATAAGGTCAGCCCCATCATCGATCGTGATATCAGGATCAAAATCCAGAACCCTGTCAATGGCTTCGTAATATTCATCATTTGTGCACGCATATTCTGCAAAGCATGAAATATTCTCACGTGTATCCAGTGCCAGCGCGACATCATCCTGTGTGCTGAGCGGATTACATCCACAGATCGCAACCTCTGCACCTCCTGCCGCAAGCGTCTCAACAAGCACGGCAGTCTTTGCCTCAACGTGCAGTGCCATTCCGACCCTGTGTCCCTTAAGAGGTTTTTCACGCCCGAATTGTTCCCTGATGATCGCAAGAACGGGCATATGATCGCGTGCCCAGCCCATTTTCATGTTACCGGATTCTATTAGTTCGTCATTGTTCATTTAAGGTCGCCATCCTGAATTTGGAAATGTGTAATCATGTAATCAATTATAGTATGTAATGTATATTAGGTTTTATTGGTTATAAAAAAGGGGGTTGATTGGGCCAATGGATGTATTTTTTCAAATTTTAAAAGATAGTGATAGTTCCCAACCTATGATTTAG
Organism: Candidatus Methanovorans sp.; assembly: GCA_020793565.1. Classification (GTDB taxonomy): domain Archaea; phylum Halobacteriota; class Methanosarcinia; order Methanosarcinales; family Methanosarcinaceae; genus Methanovorans. Next base: position 3,098 of record DQIP01000101.1, on the reverse strand, counting down.
ATCTGACACACATCATACGAATTTAATGGGTCTTCACGAACCTGATCAATCTATGTGCATCCGTATCATCTGTAAAATCCGTGTTCTGTCACAATATTACTCTTAACCGATGATGCACATTATATTAAGTTGTTGTCTTGAAAAGCACAAAAAAATTAAGTGATTAATGATCAAGTGATCACAATAAAACTATGTGAGTGACGATGCAACCTTTTCAGGCGTATCGTGCAGGATGTGATGTATATTAAATGTGCAAAATATCAAATCAGGTAGTTTTGTATTCATAAAAATATTTTAAGAACTAATGCGGTCTGATATGCATAGACGGTATTAAAACTGTGGATATGACTAAATGTATAAATTTAGACATTGTGCAAGTTAAGACATGATATAACTCACACAATGTTTGAACGATCCCTGTTCATTATGTTTTATTCGAATTTACATGACATCAATCACATTGTGTGTATCGCGCATCACCAAAACCAAGTATTGGATAGAAAATAATCGGCAATAATATGAGCCCTATGCCAAATAAGATTTCTTGATTAAATCTTTTGGCAAGATCCAAAGTGACTGTTATGATAACAATGATGTTCACAATAGGAATTATATACAAAAATAGCCACCAACTGGGCCTGCATACAATTTTTAAAAGTATATATATATTATATATGGGTATTATGCATGCCCATCCGGGTTGTTCAGCTTTGACATATATTTTCCAAAAACTTGCAATGAATAGTGCCAATATTCCAAAATATATTGGCATGTATGTAAATCCAATTCCGACTACCAATCCAATTAGTACTCCCAATCCATCATCAATCATTGTGTGATACCTCCGTACCAATTAACTTTATACATATGCAATGATTTTAACATATATTCTTTACTTGACATTGTATTTATATTTTCGGATATCACATATTGTATTGTGAAAAAATTACAAATGTATCCCCCACAGCAGAACTGTGGGGTATCACCAGGTCCCAAACTACAGAGGTTGCATTGACCATGTCTTATCCCAACCGTAGCAGAGGAATAAATTTCAAACACTTGTTTTTAGACTGCAGTAAAAGTATCGATCACAAATTGCAGAAATAGACGAACGATATATGCCAGATGAATAGCAAGAACACCAGTTCCACCACATGCGCCGCATTCTATACGGCGTAGACTGATGCTCCGATATCTTTAGTTTCGGTTAAATGATCCGGCATTTGATAGTTGACACAACACTAGCGACATTGTATGGTTGACTCGACATTATGTGCAGAGTCGAGAATGGAAAGATAAACCATTTTACATATTCACACACGAAACAAATTTCTCGTAGTATATAATCTATAGGATTATGTAGTCCGAGTTAATCCGACCGTAGGGAGGATTTTCTCGGTCGCGCTGCGTGCCTCATCCATCACTTTTTGTTCATCCATGACCAAAACCCTGTAATCGTCCATTAATACTTTTCCATCGACGATCGTAGTTCTAACATCCCCGCCGGATGCAGAATAGACCAGGTGGGACGCTACATTATACACAGGTGTCAGATGCGGCCTGTCCATATCCACAATGATCACATCAGCCATACACCCGAGCTTCAGCATTCCGCTGTTGGTTCCCATTGCACGTGCCCCATTAACTGTTGCCATCTCAAGCACCTGCCGTGCAGGTAATGTTGTAGGATCGGATGTATCGACTTTATGCAGTAGTGCGGCTGTTTTCATTTCCCCGAACATATCAAGGTTATTGTTGGAAGCACATCCATCTGTACCAAGGGAAACATTCACACCACGCGCAAGCATTTTCGGAACAGGAGAAATGCCGGATGCCAGTTTCATGTTGCTTACCGGGTTGTGAGAAACATTCACACCACACTTATTGAGGATATCCATATCCCCGTCCGAGAGCCAGATACAATGCGCTGCAATGACATCGTTGTCAAGGAAACCCAGCTCATCCAGCATGTTGACAGAACACATCCCAAACATCTTTTTCATCTCGTTGAGCTCTGCTTCTGTCTCAAGGATATGGATGTGGATCTTTACATTATCGTCAATGGCATATTCCTTTACAAGTCCAAGCAAATCACGCGAACATGTGTGCGGAGCATGCGGCCCGTACATAGTAGTGATCCTTCCATCAGCGCGCCCGTTCCATTCGCGTACAAATCGCCTGCCCTCCTTGAGTTCTGACATTCCACGTTCATGGTCACCAAGGTCTATCATGCCATATGAAAGCGCTGCACGCATGCCGGATTCCTCAACCGCACGCGCGACACTGTCCATATGGATATACATATCAACAAATGCAGTTGTGCCCGACCTGATCATCTCAAGACATGCAAGTTTTGTGCCGATATAGAGGTCATTGCCTGTTAACTGTGCCTCAGCAGGCCAGATGTGGTTTTCAAGCCAGTCAGAGAGTGCCAGGTCGTCTGCATATCCCCGGAATAGTGTCATGCCGGCATGGGTGTGGGTATTGACAAGTCCCGGCATTACAACCCCGCCTTTTGCATCAATGATTGTATCGGCTGTCTCATCTGTCGATTCCGCAACCCGCGTAATTATGCCGTCCTTGATTACGACCACGCCTTGTTTGATGTCATCCTGCGCAGGGTTCATTGTTAAAATATAACCGTTCTTTATGATTATGTCAGCCATGGTTTACTTTCACCTTTTCCTAGAATTAGTAATATTTAATTAATTTTCAGCAACAACATTTTTTTTAATTTTTCAGCCGCAGATTAGAGTGCAAATCTGCATTCATTTGCGCACACCCTTTAGGGTGTAGCAGGCATTCGATCCTGTAAGAGATGAACGTATCTGCGGTTCCTTATTTTATATTGACCAAAATAATAAGACTCAAATATCAACGAAGCCCTCTAATTTTCCTTCAATTTTTGCTTTATTCATTTATATATTTTCCAGTATATATTCTATGCCCCATGTCCTGTTGCCATCGTAAGGATGGCACAGTCCCATAATTCAGTTACACAGTAAAAAAACAGTAATAATATCACATCGGATGCATATTTATATAAATTTAAAAGTAGTTATAGTATCTGTGACATTTATGGTGATGATAAACACTAC
>DQIP01000102.1 GCA_020793565.1 Candidatus Methanovorans sp. | reverse complement strand
TGATGAACGCAAGCGGGATGTGTGCAATACCTTCTTTTAAACCGATCATGGTCAGTGTTTCGGATGCAGCATCAATGTCAATGCCTTTGGTCTCTTTACACCAGTTTGCTGCTGCCTCACGGAATGAGAGCATGCCTGTGTATGATGGATATCTGTGTGTTTTTGGATCACGCACGGCATCACACATCGATTCCACGATATGTGCAGGAGTCGGCTGGTCAGGATCGCCTACACCAAGGTCGATCACGTCAACACCTTTTGCCACCATTTTTGCTTTTGCTTCGTCTATGGTTGCAAACAAGTAAGGGGGTAATGAGTTAATTCTATCTGCGTACATTTTGTCACCTGAATTTGAATTGATTTATGGGTTTAACTTGTAGTTATATGAGTGTAAGAATTGACCTAACTATTGCCACACACCTATTTAAGAAATATGGATAAAGGTTGGTGCGTTAGTAATACCTAATGACAATATGTACATTCATTTGCATATTTTGCTTTCTAAAATATTTTTAACGCGAGCAAAGCTTGGAAGACGCTCCAGTTCATCAGGAGATAACTTTTCAAGCACATCAAATGATCTTTTTCCTTTTCTATAGGAATTTGAACAATCACGGGTTGCATGGGATAAGTCATTCTGAATCTCATGACGGGATCTTGATTCTAAGTCAGTCAATGGTGGTAATGCATTTGTTTGAAGTTTGCTCCCATAGTGCTCAGCTAACGCATCTCTATCCGCAACTATCCAAGTTTCCATGCAGGTCGTCATAAAAAGCACTTGGTCATTTTCTGACCCAAGTGGTTTATCCCATTTATCGCGTTCTTTTAAATGCTCCCAAGTTGCTTCCAAATCGGTCAATGGATCTTCACTGTCTATTAACATAGATACATAGTCAGAGTTGCTCTTGTTTGCATGAGCAATCTTAAAATCATCGAATGCTGAATCTCTTCCCCCACAAGCAACGAGTTTTGGCATTTGACCTTTAAATCCACAATTTTCCAGCAGTTTGCGGAATCCTTTACGACAAAGTGTATGAAGTTGACTGGAATCGCCCCCTCCTTCAATATAGATAGTGGTTTTATTCACCATCGTGTGCCTCCAAGATGACCTTGGATCCACAACTGTCCAAGCCGATATTTATCTAGCCAGACATTGAGGTCATTTTGGTCCAATCTTTGAATTTCTGTGCATCCATTGTGCTTTTCACAAACCAATACAACTTCCGGTCTTTCAGTCATAGCATCTATAAGGATATCCGAATGTGTTGTAACGATTAGCTGTGTGCGTTTAGAAGCAGCTATCAAATAATCCGCCAGTTTTGGAAGAATATCCGGGTGTAATCCGAGTTCCGGCTCCTCGATACAAATGAGGGCTGGGGGCTCCGGGTCACATAAAATAGCAAGCAAACAAAGATAGCGTAAAGTGCCATCTGACAAACGTGTAGCTGGAATCGTAAACTCGTCCTCTGTTAAGAATACCTGAACAGAGCCCCCCTCTATACTTACGTCAAAGTCGGTCAGGTTTTCGTAGAGTTCACAAAGCCCCTCCAATATCTCCTTTTTAGCCTTTGGCTCATGCCGACGAATTCTGTTTAGAAATAACCCCAAATTGGAAAAATCCTCTTCCAGTCTGTCATTTCGCATGTCGGCTTTCTGTGGCTCTCTGAATACTGTATTCCTACCAAAAGCCCATTCGCGATAAATACGGATACCTCCATAAGCATCTGCCAGATATGAAATTTCTGGATAATGTTCTGGGTCGCGACGTTGAGACAATATAGAAAGGGTCGGATTAATTGTCTCTCTCGCTAATTGGCGTCCTTCTTCGTCATTTGTATTAACGATAGGATGGCCGTCTTGGAAACGGTAGTAAAAATATGTATCTTGTTTACCATAAGGATGTTCATTCTCAACTCTTTCATCTTGTAGCTGGAATCTCCCATTCTCTGAATAAAAAGATAGTGAATGAACAAGTGGTTGACTTCCTTTTGGATTACTAAAAACTACATCGATGGTTGCAGCATTATCTCGTTTTCCTTTCCAAATCCACTCTGAAGCACCACCACCTTTCCGAACCACTGCGCCTATATCCATAGGTGTTGCCCGCATTAATGCCACTGCCTCAATCAAATTTGATTTTCCAACACCGTTGATACCGATGAGGATATTCAGACTTTTAAGATCTATAAGTGTAGTTTCAGGGCCAAATGACAAAAAATTTGTTAACTTAATCTGTTGCAGCAACTTTTTACTATCATCGGGAGATTTTTGCATCATTGTTCATTCCTTCAAAGAGTTTAATATAAATTGCAATAATTTTCGGTTTTTTTTAATAAACATCTGATTTATTCAATATTTGATTTTTTTTCTGCAAAGCATCTAATGTGCAATATAAGATATTATTTTACTGGTTTAAACTATATTTATTTTTGCAAAGCGATTCCAAATATTCTATATGCTTATGGTAGATAGTCACAAATGGATTCAACGATATGTGCAGGAGTCAGCTGGTCAGGGTCACCTACGCCAAAATCGATCACGTTAACACCTTTTGCCACCATTTTTGCTTTTGCTTCGTCTATGGTTGCGAATAAGTAAGGGGGTAATGAGTTAATTCTATCTGCGTACATTTTGGTCACCTTAATTTAAATTGATTTATAGGTTTAACTTGTAGTTATATGAGTGTAAGAATTGACCTAACTATTGCCACACACCTATTTAAGAAATATGGAGGAATGGGGGTTTGTGTGGGGAATTGTTGCTGTTTGAAAAGAGATGATTTTGTGTAGGGGGTTGGGATGTTATGGGACTTTTAAGGCAAATCTGTTAAGTTATGCAATTACAATTCATCAACGACTCCGTTTTAGAAATCTTAACTGCGTTAATATAGTTCGATCAATACTCTTTTGCATACACGCATTAAGTGTATGTAAAGGCTTTAAAATTTGAACACTAAGTGTATTCAATAAGTAATGGGGAGATAGAATTATCAAACTGTAATTATGAACACATTTTTATACCATATAATCCATAAGAATTTGATACTTAAAAGTTACTAGAAAACAATCCTTATTCGGAGAATGTTGGATATGATTGAAGCATCTCAAGAGACACATACTAAAATTAGATTTACTTATAATAAATCCGAAGCATATCAGACACATTATGCTAACGGCGCTTATGGAGCAGTAAGTCCCCATGGTGATTTTGAATTCAATTTCTATTATGAACACAAAGATATACCTAAAGAAGAAGTGATGACGCTTGAAAATGGTATTCTTGAATCTGAAGAACAAACTTCTACAGACGTTATAATAAATAGAGATCTTAAAGTAGGTATAATTATGACGACTGAACAGGCTGAATCTTTAAGTAAATGGCTTATCGAAACACTTGATGATTTTAGGGATAATCTAGAAAATGACGGTTGAAATGATTTATCCAAAAACACTGCCTACACAACATATCACCTCCACAAATGTCCCCTTTTGTTTACCAATAGAGAGTTCTACTTTTGATGAAAAATTGATATATGTCAAAGGTATTGCTTCATCTGTATTAGGACATTCAGGAACACCCCAAGAAAAAGCTGCCCTTTGGTATAATTCTCTTTATTCGGGGCATCATGGACTTCATCATCAAGTAGGAATTCCAGTAGATTTTGGTCGAAAATCATTGTATTCATACTATGGAGTGTCCCATATAGTACCTGAAGTTGCAACAGTTTCTAAATTTCATGGACTTACAGCCAGTGCTACTACCCTAAAACCCATTAAATCAGATGAATCCGAAGAGATCGTAATAGTTCCTCTAAGAGATTTGCCGCACGAAGATGCCAAAAATGAAATCTCCAACTATGTTCAGCTAGCAGGAGGTAGAAAAGTTTACATATCTGAGCTTGCCGAAAAGCTAAGGCTAGATATTGAACTGATTATAGACATTATGGAGGAACTTGAGGATGAAACACGAGAATGATTTGATTTAATATGGCTAAGTATGATTTTATTTATGGTTCGAAAGTATTAATTCAATGTCAAGCACAAATAAATGTACATTCTTGGAATGAAAGTGCTCAACCAGACTTTGCGAAATATTTGGTTTTAATCAAAAAAGATGCGCATTTTTTTACTCACTGGTGCAAACCAAGAAACGTTGTTAATTGTATGGTAATGGAACCACCTGATGAATATTTAGACGAGAACGTTTTAAGTCGAGTCGGTACAAAAATCGATGATAGGTTAACAGAGCAAAAACGTGTGTTCACATGGTCTAAAGTTACAGCAGCCCCCCGTCATGTAAGCACTCCTGGTAGTGGACACGGAAAAATACAAATGATTCTTAATAAATCAACTTTTTGCGCCAGAGATATGGGAATTGCCTTTGATCCAGAAAGCGATTCGTATTCTGTTTCTATATGATATTTCCAATTATACAACCTTGCCCCTATCTTTGTTTCATTGCTAACCAAGGCAACGAATAAACTTTTAGAATCATTTCCATAAATTATAACTTAAAGTAGATGCAACTGCATACACAATCGAAATTCTCAATATATCAGAATCCATTAACGGTTATAACAAATGAACAAAAACGACATAAAATCCACAATCCTAAAAAAAATCAAACCGACAGCAGATGAGCGAGCACTCCTATCAACTGTTGCGAACGAACTAATAGAAAAAGTCAATTCCACAGCAGCCGGACAAAATATACCAGACGTATCTGCCCGGTTGGTA
>DQIP01000103.1 GCA_020793565.1 Candidatus Methanovorans sp. | reverse complement strand
CCTTAAATCAGCGTAAATCTGCGTGAATCAGCGTCTTAAAAATAACTGGAAAATGGGACAGTGCCGCTAAACACAAAGGTGTAAGACATGTACGATATTTTTAATGTCGTATCAATCACTATCGCGCACTTTCCGCACCATCATTGCCAATAAGATATTTACTAACGATTTAGCTTTTTTACGACAATATATTATGGAAAATGCCGCCTAACGGCGGTCGCATTGGTTTCGATTCGTATAGATTTGAATTTTGCACTAAAAATATCAACTATACAAATACCAAAGATGTTATAAAAAACAACATCATGCGCCTCAGTTAAAGTATGGCCTATCAAAACATAAACCCTATTGCCATCGATTTGTTTAATTTTGCATGAATTTCCCCAAATCCAGTAAAGAAAATAATCGAGCTTGTATCACATCCATCTCTTCAACCATCATCTCAACTTTCCTGCCCGATTTCTTCTGCACAAGTGCAAGACGTATTCCTTCCAACTCTTCCACAAGTCGCCTAATACTCAATCCAAAATGTTTACATTTCCATGCCATATATCTGTAGAAAATCATCCCAATAATGCATAAAAAAACATGTGCCCTGATATTAAAATCCGTGTGATGGTTGATTGGCCCGACCGGAACAAGAAGAACATCATTCAACAACTTGAAATCATCCTCAACAATATATTTTTGATTGTAAGTCTTTGCAATCTTCTCGGAATGCCAGTTTTTCAAATCAGTAAAAACAATCGTCTTTCCAAAACCTGCGTAGCACAGATTTTCTACATTTTCATTGATCCAGAACTTTAAAGTAGGTTTTTTCATTCCTTTTGTTACTTCACCAACTTCATACTCAAACACTGATCTGAAATCCTTTCGTATAATATCATTAAATTCCCTCACCACACTGTTTCGATCTCTTTCATTTCCCCTGTTACTCTTCAATCGCCGCTCTAAATCTTCAAGTTTTAACACAATCTTTGCCTTACTATTCTCATAACTTTTCCTCTGCTTTTTACATGAAGCTTTATTGTAGAGAACAACAGTAGTAAACTCAGTTCCAAAAAAATCATATTTTGTCCGGTAACCATAGATTTTATTGCTTTGTGGATTTGTATACAAATGTTTGTAATTTTCAAGCGGTATATTCAAAAGATCTTCAGCTTGGTTGTGTTTTGCAGAAGCTACAATATGCATTTTTGATAACACATCTTCAATGTTCACTTGGGAATTGTTACCCTTGTCAAAAACCAATGTCATGTCTTCAGTCGTTATTTTCAGATTAGTTAGCCTTTCAGTAAGGGCATCCAACAAATCAGGGAATATCTTTGAATCATGTTTGTTTCCTTCGTAAACTTCATGCATGAATGGGACATTATCTTCAGACACAGCTAACCCCATATACACCTGTTTCATGTGATTTCTATACTGTTTGTTGTTTCCATTTTGTGGCAGTTCTTCCCCTTTTTTGATGTAGTTGAACCAGTTTGTTTCATCGAGAAAAAGTATCTGGGGTGTCAGGCCTTTTTCGATAAGTATTTTGCACAAATCATCCTCGATTTTTTTGCTGGTTTCATGATCTATGTATTTGTAATGGTTGATGAAGTTTTGACAGGTGAGTTTATGCGGAAATTTCCATATTAAACTCAATGATGACTTATCAAACCACTTCTGCATAGTGTTTTCTGATAATGCCCCATCACATCGACCTATGATATTCAAGAGGAGATATTCACCAATAGGCAATTTGACTGATAGGTCAAATGGGAGTATTTTGGAACTGTGCCCAAATACGCAACTTCATTCCCTTAACCCTTGACACTTATCGACAATTTCGTTCTGGTGATTGGCACCAGTTTTTTCCATTCCACTGTAGCATCATCTTCAAATACACAATCCTCAACCATTTTTTCAGAAATTTTTCCATCTACTTCATATACATAAAATCCTTCTTCACCATCTGTTGATATCACAATATCCCGATTTCCAACTCTTTTGATCTCAACAGCAGAAACACTTTTTAAAATATCCAACAAATTTGTCCCTTTTTCCACTTCGATATTCTTTGTTGATGCAAAATAGTCAAGTGAATTATAAATATTTTTAGTATTTATGTTCAAAACATGTGTTCTACCAAACTTTTTTCGTTCGATAAGATCCGCATCTTCCAATATCTTGACATGCTTGGCAGTAACCGGTACCGAGATATTCAATTCCCTTGCAAGTCCTGATATGTGCAGATCGCTTTCAGCAAGTCTCTCAAGTATATTCAATCGGGTGTCGCTTCCAATCGCTTTGAATATTTTATTACCTATATGACTCATAATTGTTATCTTAAACCTCACATAGATATAAGTTGTTCCATCTATCTTGCAGAGTGTGAATTCAACTAATCCGATGGGAAAATCGGAAGCAGTGTATAAAATATATTTGTCATGTATAAACAATAATTAGATGGTAGACTGATCTATGAACACTACTTATGCAACAGTTATCGGTATTTTGATCGGCATCTTCATCTTTGGGCTTAAAACCGGAGTAGGATGCGGTTTTGCTAATATCAAATGGAAAGATGTCCTGATTATAGCCGCCGTTTATCTGGTCATATCCATAATTATGGGAAGCCTTATTGAAATGGTAGACCAGTCATATCTGGATGGTATTGCAAGCCTGGGAATGACATTACATATCTTCATTGCAATAATCCTGATCGCAGCCGGAATATACACACTTAAAGAATGTTCTTGTGACCATGATGTTTCAAAGAAGACCTTCCTTGCGATTTCCATGCCCTGTCCGGTTTGTTTGACAGCGCTTTTTATGTCCTGCATGATACTGGCATCAAGCCTTGGGACCAGCGGATTGAGAATTGGATTGCTTGTTGGAATTGTGTTCTTTGTATCAGTAATATCATCCACTTTTTTATTTAAGAAAATGAAACGCCCTCCTGAAGACCTTGGGACCACAATGATGTTCCTTGGAATATTCTACCTGCTTGGGGCTTTGATAATTCCTGCATACATCAAGGCAAAAAAACTGGATATGCCTGCGATTGGCGGGGGGGAATTTGAGATATTACCTTTGTTAATATTTTCATTGTTCATTGTTGGGGGTTTTGTATTAGATAAAATGAGAGGTCAATAAAAATGGATGCCACTTCTGCTTTGTTCGGAATACTGTATACGTTCTCAGCTTCATTGCTGTATCCGGTCATAATTATTCTCCTGCTACTGGTAGTTTTATCTCTATCCCTAATTGGAGAATTCATGTCCGAATATGCAAAACGGAATCGTGATGTGAATAACCTTGAACTTTGCTGTATGGAAGTAAGAGAAAACGTAAAGGAAGGATCTTTTACAACAGCCGCAGAATCCCTGCGAAACATCAAACAGAATTTCATGGTTACCGGTTTTGCAAATTCTGCAGCAGACCATCTTGAAAAGAACATGATCCCTGCCATTGAATGGATATCACAGGAATATGAGGTCAGGATGGCAAAAAGGCTTGAGCAAACAAGGATTATCGCAACGATTGCACCAATGCTAGGTTTGATGGGGACATTGATCCCTCTTGGACCTGCTCTTATCGGACTTTCACAAGGGGACATTGTGCAACTGGCAAACAACCTCATGATAGCTTTTGCAACAACGGTGATCGGACTGTTTGCAGGAAGCATAGGTTATGTGCTTACACAGGTGAGAAAACGATGGTACTGGCAGGATATGATTGACATTGATTATATTCTGGATACAATAGAGGTGCAAGAATGAAAAGGAGACGACACCGGCGAACAGGACTGATCAATAATGAAGATGAACAAAACCCGCTTACGGGTGTTGCCAATCTTTTTGATATTGCAATGGTCTTCTCGGTGGCATTGCTTATTGCATTGGTGATGTCATACCAATTGCCTGAACTCCTCAGTCCCACAGACGATATAACTATCGTGAAGAACCCAGGGCAAAAAGACATGACGATCATTATAAAAAATCAGGGGAAACCTATTGAGATCATGAATATGACAGAACAGATCGGAGGCGGAACCGGGGAAGCTCTTGGTACGGCATATAAACTTGCAGATGGAAGAGTTATCTACGTGCCACAAGAGGTGGATGAAAACTCAACGTAATTTTTTTGTGAGTTTTAATGTGAACATGAAAACGCCTGATGAAGAAAAAACAGGATAGTTGAGCACTTCGGTACCGCCGCCAAGCAATGTACCCGAAGTGCTCGGCACACATTATCGAGGAGATAACATGCAACAAAAATATAGATTAATATTAGCTTTAAGCGTATTGGTGTTAACCGCACTAACAACTGTGGTATCGGCAGAAGAAAACAAGATCAACATGATCTACATAGCATATTCTCCAAGTGCTGCTCTGGAGTTAGCCAGCCAGATAAATCCATATAGTGGAGACATAGAATACACTTACATCCCGGCATATAACACAACCACATGGGGTGCAAGTGACGAACTGCTGTCGGCAGCCCAGAGCGGGATGTTAGGAGAGCAGGATGTCATATTCTGTGATATGTTCTCATCAGGTCTTCATGTCCAGATGAATGATGCATTCAAATTGGTACATGACAATGGAACATCATTGCTGGACATACGCTCAGACGGTACCCCTTCTTATTTCGATTATGCTTCAAATGGTTCATAGTGCATTGCAAACGCCTGCTAAAAAGGCAGTTGCTGAAAAAATATTTAAAATACTAACTTTCCTTGGCGATGACGCT
>DQIP01000104.1 GCA_020793565.1 Candidatus Methanovorans sp. | reverse complement strand
AGTTCAAATGAACATTTGTTCATTTGCATGAACAATGTAGTCTTAAAACAATGAAGCCATTAAATTGTTAACTGCTGCCCGATACAAAAAGGGTTATGAAAGGCTTGAGCCGGATGTGGTAAAAGTCGCAAGTCCGGTTCTTAGAAGAGGGAGAGCGAGTAATCGCTCTTTCTTATTCGGCCACCACAATATCACGGATCAAATTCGCATACATGAACAAAGTGAACAATCATACTCACTTTCCGCGGGTATCTGCAAATTTTAAACAATATTTCCAGATAGCGTTTTCCCACATTTCTAAAAGATTAGGTAACTATTTAGCCATCCTTAAGACCGGACGCCGATGGTGAAAATCCTCTTATTTATGTCTACGGCACTACATTGATTAGTTTTTAATACTGAGTTCAAGTCTATCGATTTTAAAGGTATTTGACAATTGTGTGTAATTATCAATTTGTGGACTATTAAGTCTACAGACAACGTTTCTATATGACTGAATAGTTACAAGATTAGATTATTAGATTATATTTATGCTGTACATACATAAAAGACATGTTTTGAATATGCTATTTACCAACTTCTACAGCAAATTTGCACATGTCGTTCCTAATCATTTATTTCAAAATTTAGAAAACCACAATCATACGGCATCATTTCCTGTTTGAAAAACAGATTCGTTTTCAAGTTATACCTGCAGAAAGTGCGATCATAGGTAGCAGGCGATATTTTCTCGTTGTATATAATCTATAAGATTATGTAGTCCGAGTTAATACGACCGTAGGAAGGATTTTCTCGGCCAGTGGTGTGGGAATTTGCCGCCTGCGGCGGTTGTGTTGTTCTTTGTTTTCAGTTCAGACAAAACACATATTTATGTACCGATCTTGCCACATCTTTACAAATACCCTTTTTTCAAAATTTTAACAGGTTGGTATGAATAATTCCCACCCCGCACCAACCGCCTTAAACGCATCCGGGAACTTCGTGGCAATTTCTTCTTTATGGACAGTACAGTGACATGCTGCAACCAGTCTCATCCCATCAAGCACCCCGTATTCCGTGCTCCCATGCAATCCCCCTATTATACCTGTAACCGTACCAAATTGGGATGCCGAGTTTATGATCCCGGTAAGTCCGGGATGAGAGCATCCGGTAATGATATACAGCCCACTGCCGGAATCCACGACCAGTGACTGTTCTTTCATACTTTTTGTATCAGTATCGAGTTCGCCTGTTGTGTATACGTTGTGGCATATCTCCGTTGCCCCCGATACCTCGATCAACTTTGCACGTGCCGATATCTCATCCTTAAGACGCCCGGAGAACGAAGCGGGCACATAGACCTCCATACCAGGATGTGCCTCCAGTAGAACCGGAAGCCCGCCGATATGGTCCCAATGCTGGTGTGACAGTACCACCTTACCTATCTCCCGTGGGGATATGTGGATCTTTTTGAGATTATGGAGCAGGGCACACCCATCCCAGCCCGTGTCAAACAGGATCTTTGTTTCACCAGTATCAATAAGACATGAAAAACCCCAGCCACCTGTAAAACCATCTTCGTTTTCGTTGTCATATACTATCGTTACGTTTAACCCTGATTCGGCCATATTTTGATCCCCATGTTTGTTTCATTTTCAGTACTTGTTCAGGTAGTTTTGATGCCGAGACAATCCGCCGTAGGCGGCGACTCCCGCCATCACCGATGAAATCCCCATATTTTCATATTTGTGGGCATAATTAATTATATTATTGATATTAGGTGCAATTTTATTGGCAAATAGTGTGGAAACACCATTTTCATGCTTATCCCACATTCCCATCCCTATTCCCATCCCTACCCTCATTCCCCATATCGAACCGATTCTTGAGATAATAATTGGAATAGATAGCACCAAGCGGATTATGTGCCAGCACCCGATCCTTAACTGCAAGGGTTGTTACGGGTGCACTGGAATGTTGGGTAAAGATTATGTCATGGCCAATGCACAGTCCAAGTATGATGTTCAGGTCGGTCTTCTTATTGTTAAGCACAGTGGACTGGCCTATCGGGTTACATATAGCCTCAAACCCATCGCCATGCAGTTTATCCAGGCTATATTGGTCCTTGTCAATCCCACATACCTTGCAGCAGACCGAGAACACATTGAAATCTCTTGCCAGTATCTTGTGAATTATCCTTGCTTCTTTTTCCAGGCCAATACAAAATACAATACCCAATTTCGTATATCCCATATCTCCTGCATACTGTATCAGTTCTTCCAACCGCGTTTTTTTCATATAATACTTAGATTCGATCCCGGCCGAGACTTTCATGGATACAAGCGTTCTTCCCTCGTACCTGATATCTTCCACAATTGTGGTACAGTCTTTACCTTTGCGGCACTTCTTATCGTCACATAAAGCACATTGCATTGTATTTCCTCTGGTATTTTAATGGATCTCCGAAATATTGTGTGGATGAATATAAGACTCAGGCGGGATAGGATTTACGGGATGATGATCCCTTTTTTTATAGTATATAATCTATAGGATTATGTAGTCCGGGTTAATCCGACCGTAGGGAGGATTTTCTCGTAGTATATAATCCATAAGATTATGTAGTCCGAGTTAATCTGAGCGTTAGCGAAGATTTTCTCGTCATACCAGTTAGTTCAGGCAATAGGACTCCATGTTTGGCGATATGTCCCGAATCGTGAAGTTACCCATATACCTAATTATTAATTTTATTTTGCCATCATCAACAAAGTATGATCTGAAGTTTCATACAGGTGTTTCCTCACATTTTCCCATAAATCTTTAACCTTTGTTGAGAAGTCACCATTAGAATACTCAACAACAGTCATCGCCTGCAGCATGGCCCTGGTCGGAGTGTCATCGTAAGGAAGTTTGCCCACAACCTCGATCCCATTCTCACTGCAATACTTCCCTATGAGCAGGGTATTCTCCTCGTTTATATCATATTTATTAACACAGACCACAGCCGGAATATTGAAATGGCCTGCCACGTCCAGCACTCGCTCAAGGTCATGAATACCGGATACACTCGGCTCGGTCACGATCACCACCATATCGACACCAGTAATGGAGGCGATAACGGCACATCCTGTTCCGGGGGGGCCGTCAATGATTATCATGTCCTTGTCTTGTTGTTCTGCAAGAGTCCTTGCATTGTTCCTGACAAATGATACCAGTTTTCCGCTTGCCTCCTCCCCTATGCCGAGTTTTGCATGTGCCATTGGCCCGAACCGCGTTTTTGATATGTAAGCATCCCCTGCTATCCGCCCGACCATGCTAACCGCCCCTTCGGGACAGATGTACTCGCACACCCCGCATCCTTCACATTCGTAAATGTTGACCGTAATATCATCGTTAATGGCATTGAACCTGCATGCATCTTTACATTTGCCGCACTGTATGCAGGATGACTCATCAATGGATGCGACATCCAGCCCTGTAAAACTAATGGTTTCCAGTATGTCCGGGTGCAATATCAAATGCATATCCGCTGCATCCACATCACAATCCGCAATTACAGCATTTTCTGCAAGAGAGGCAAATGCCGCTGCGATGGTGGTTTTGCCTGTGCCACCTTTCCCGCTTATGATCGTAAGTTGTTTCATTGTCTCACCCCTTCATGTTCCTGCCTGATAGTATCGAACAACCGGATAAACCTGTTTTTCCACTCCGGCATCCTGCCAACGAATGGGATACCTTCGGAATACAGTCTTGCGATCTTCCGATCATACGGGATCTTCATCAGGATTGGGATGCCATGTGAATTACAATATTCTTCCACTTTTTCATCCCCTATGCCATGCCTGTTAATGATCACACCAAACGGTATTTCCAGTTTTCTTACCACATCAACAGCAAGCAGCAGGTCATGCAATCCAAACGGTGTGGATTCCGTGACAAGAATACAATAATCCACATCCCCGACAGAAGTGATCACCGGGCACGCGGTGCCAGGTGGTGCATCGAGGATCGCAGTCCTGTCCACATCGATATGTTCTTTCAGGGCTGAAATGACAGGGGATGCCATCGGTTCCCCGATATCCAGCAACCCGCGATAGAACTCAAATCCTCCACTGTCACCATCGCCACCTTTGTTTTTATCAATGACCCCGATACTCCGGTCTTCCTCACTGATCGCACCCTCTGGACATACCATCGTGCATCCTCCGCATCCGTGACAGAGTGCTGGAAAAACCATGATGTCCTTTGGAAGTACTGCAATGGCATTGAACCTGCAAAATTCGGAACACTTGCCGCAGAGATCGCATTTGCTTTTGTCTATTACAGGTGTAGGGATGTTTACATCTTCTACTTTCTCAAGATCAAAACCAAGGAAGAGATGGCAGTTCGGCTCCTCCACATCACAGTCAAACAATTGTACATCTTCAAGTGCGAGAGCAAGGTTCACTGCCACTGTTGTTTTGCCTGTACCACCCTTACCGCTTGCGATTGCTATTTTCATAAGATCCTCTTTTATTAGGTTTAGATTATTTGTGTTTATATTCACGATATGACAAGATAAAGTTTTGTACTTGGAATTCTTGTGTTTTTGAGTTATTTTGGGTGGGTGAGGTGAGTTTTTGTGGGAATTACAGTTTCAAGGGGATAGGTAGTGGATTTTTGGGTTAGTTGTATATGGAACATGACATACGAAATAGGTCATATGCCATATGCATTATTGGAGAGGTCATTGGATATGATTTGGTTTTTTAGTAAGAAACTATATATATTATACAGATTGTTATATATCAAGGGTACA
>DQIP01000105.1 GCA_020793565.1 Candidatus Methanovorans sp. | reverse complement strand
TCAAATCATTGGGCAAGGTTCAGAAAAAGATAGAAATCACTTGATTTTGGGATAGTGCCGAATTAGTGTGATTAAGAATATTTTTCGATGATTCATATTTTGCGTCTCTAATTAGGTTGTTACGTTTTGTCAGATTTCTCTATGCGGGGTTGGATCAGTGTTTCATAATCCATCTTGTTACATCCCTACGGTGGCTTGAATATCGGGGATGTATTTTAAGTTTTTTCATTGGTGTTTCAATATGTATTAATGTGATAGTATTTATATTTGGCTTGTAATAGGTTTAAAGGTGACATTAAATGAAAATAAGAGTAGTAAGTTCAAAAGACGAAATTTAGACGTTAAGTAATAATGAGGAAATTGTGCATCTTGCATTTAGACCATCCAACAAAGATATATTTACGTTGGTTTGCAAATGTCCGAATGTAAAAGCACTTCATATTCCAGGTTCATACAAGAGAACCATCTCAGGTTCTACTCAGATGTTCCTTTCAATGCAGGGTATTGATTTGCTTGAAGGCGATGTTTGGGGCCACAGAAAGGAAATCAATGAGTATTCAGAAGTGTCACAAAGGGTTTTCGATAGCATAAAAAAATACAGGTCTGAAGGGCTTTCTGAAGAAAATATTGTTGATAAAATGGCAAAAGAGACCAGACTTGGTTCTGATTTCATTGAATTCATCATGAAACAGGCTTGAATTTCGGGCTTGTTTTATTCCTTTTTTAGTATGTATGTTAAATTTAATTCCGTTCACGGCTGGTGTGTTTGTTTTATGTGCACCAAGTGCACCACGTGTGAACGATTGTGATTTGCCGCTATGCGGTGAGGATAGGAGTCTTCTGCTTCGTCAAATTATTGTAGGAACACGCCGCCGTTTTGCGCCGGATGGTTGTTTTTTAGATCTAAACTGTTTGTTTTAACCTAAAATCATAAAGCCGCTGATCAGATTATTTGATGAGATCCTGTTAACTCATTGTGGGGGTTTTGGTGAAGGTGTTTGGGTCATTTCGATAAGTTGACTGTAATTGGTGTTCAACTTCAAAATGTAATCACCCTTTGGAGTGATTACCCCAAGGGGTGATAAACTATATTAATGATAAAGTATTTGTGTTTTATATGACTCTCCCAAATATTTATTCACAATCCAGAGTGATGTTATTCACAGATCGGAAAAATAGTATCAAACAAATTGATCTGTGTTTCAAGGGAAGTGGGAAACATCTATCTTTCAAAGGGCTTCGTAAGATTGGAAAATCGGAACTTGCA
Organism: Candidatus Methanovorans sp.; assembly: GCA_020793565.1. GTDB lineage: Archaea > Halobacteriota > Methanosarcinia > Methanosarcinales > Methanosarcinaceae > Methanovorans. Next base: position 3,583 of record DQIP01000105.1, on the reverse strand, counting down.
AAGTACTATATTGCAACACATCCGGAGCAGCAACTTGCTTATGTCGATCTTGAAAATCTGAGTATGACGGAGGAATTGTTTCCGCAGGAATATGTTGGAACGATTTGTTTTTGGTACTTTAACAAAGGCATGGGTTTTGTTGAAGAGTTCCATGATCCATTTATTGTAATGAAGAAAATCAATGATCCACTGGTAACTTCTACCATGACCGGTATACTTCAGGAACTTGAAAAGAAAGAGCCAAATCATAAGCTGATGATGGAGTACGCATTAAACTTTCCCGAACAACTCTCATCGAGAGATGGTGCAACTTTTGGTCTTTTTATTGACGAATTTCAGTTGTTTTTAGAATTATCAGGTAAGTTTGATATCATACGATTATTACGCTCGATCATACAAAATCAACAAACAACCAGATATGTGGCATTGGGATCCTGGATGACTAAACTTGATGAACTGTTTGCAGACGCTGCATCTCCATTGTTTTTACATTTCACACTTGAATCCCTGCCAAACTTCAGTAGGGATGATAGTTTTGAGTTTCTGATCAAGTATTTCAATCAATTTGAGGTCACTCTTACAAAAGAACTGCTTGAAGAGATGTATAAGTTATGCAGGGGCAATCCAATGTATCTTAGATCACTTGCCGATAGGCTGTTATTGCTAAACAGTACAGGCATTGCTATGGATGTCAAAGGAGTCAAAATGGCATTTCTTACAGAGATCGCTTCGATGAACGGAATGATCAACCGGCACTGTAACTACATTTTGAATATCTCGCTTGTAAAATCAAGAGCACATGCAACACTCAAGGCGATTATCCATATACTTGCAAAAGAGGGTGAAGATGGATTGCCACTTTCCCAAATATCAGAAAAGATAAAACGAAAACCAAGCATTGTGCTAAAACATCTAAATCGTTTGCTTGCAACCGATCTTTTGGTCAAGATCGATAACAACTATTGCTTTGCAGATCCGGTCATGAAACAATACGTGGAAATTGAAGAACTTGGTTTGGACTTGTCGTTATCGAATACTTCGATTGGGCAGATAAGACCGGATATGTTTGAGGAACTTAAAGAAAAATATCTTAAATCATCTACCGAACTTGGAACTGCAAAGGAAAGTGAAGTACGTGAGATTATTTCGAATTTCAATGGTCAGGTGTTAGGAGGACATTTGTTTGGCAAGGATGGTACGATTATGTTGCCAAAGGTGAACGAGGTTGTAAATTTCATTGATATTGACAGCAATGGTGATATTTTTGAAAAGAATTTTGTGGTTGAGATCGATGCTTTTGCAAAGGGCAGTGAAAATTGGCTGGTAGAAGTAAAATGGAAGAACGAACCATGTTCCCCATCCGATATTGATCTGTTAACCAAGAAAAAACATTTCATTGAAGTTTCCCAGAATTTGAACATTGATGTACTTTGGATTATATCCAAAAATGGATTTACAGAAAAGGCGATTGATGTGGCAGGGGCAAATGATGTATTGCTTACAGATGGTGATGAACTACGCAGTGTGAAAAAAGCAGTAGTGAAGCACAAAGGGAAATAGGTTCAATACTTCTGATAAACATTGTAAAAAGTACGTTAACTACAATTAACGCATTTATTGATTTTATGTTAATCGTAACTAACATATTTACTAAATAGCGGGTTCGTATATCATAAGCGGTGTTTTACTGCGAAATATTTCTGTATACAGGCCAGGTTTTAGGATGTCTTAAAGGTTAAAGCCGAGATCGGAGAGGTTTTATTCATTCCGGCGTGGTTGTTTTTGAGTATGTTTGAAAGATCGGATTGAGGATAGTTTACAGTTCCTCTTGTAATCTACGGCTTTTATCAGTCAGGCAGTATTTATGTTTGCGGTCAAGGTCGATGATGCCTCATCTTGTCAAGTTGGTCGAGCAGCATTCTCTCGACGTGGTTGCCTTCGTTGAGTTTTAAATTATGGGCGGTGATTTGCGTGCTTATGATTTATCTTTTACTTCCCAGTGGCCACCTTTCTTCGGGCCAACATACCTTAATCGACCTGCTTTCACCAGTTTCGAAGATGCCCTTTCAACGGCGCTCAACGATTTACCAATCTTCTGAGCGACCTCCGCTAAGGTCATCTCCGGCTTCTCATCCAGCATCCTTAGAATCTGATCCGGCGTTTTTACCTGCGTTTCTACCTGCGTTTCTACCTGCGTTTCTACCTGCGTTTCTACCTGCGTTTTCTCCGAACCTTCTGATTTCATGAAATCGCCCAAGTTAACCGCAGGATGCCAGCTTTGTGTTAAAAGTCTGATTATGTCCGATTTTCTGCATAGGCTCCTTGCTCTCCCCTCATTACAACATTTCTCCATCGACACTTTTATGTAGTTTTCTTACTTTTCTTACATGTAAGAATACAGGGAGGTAGTCAATGCCATTACTTGAAATGAAAAGTGGAACAATAACACGAAAAGGACAGATCTCCATTCCAAAACGTATCCGAGACATTGAGGGATTTAAGGAAGGGGAAAAGATTGCCATCATTGCATATGATGACAGGATAGAACTGCGGTCTATGAAACAGGTAGAAGAAAGTATGCAGACGGCGTTTGCAAGTGAAAAAGTCCTTGCAAAAGACTGGAATGCCAAAGAGGAAGATGAAGCATGGAAAGATCTGTAAAAGGCGATGTTGTCATCATTCCTTTTCCCTTCTCTGACCTGAGTGCCTCTAAAAGAAGACCGGCGTTAGTTGTTGCGAACTTAGGTGGTAATGATGTCATTCTTTGTCAGATAACGAGTGTGGCGAGGAATGACCGATTTTCCATACCTCTTACCAGAAGCGATTTTAATGAAGGAAAATTGAAAGTGGAAAGCAGAATCCGACCAAATCGGCTTTTCACAGCCGATAGATCAATAATTGAATACAAAGCAGGAACATTGACGAATGAAAAGGTAAAAGTGATCGAACAGACACTTGTTGATATATTTACCAAATAGCGGGTTCGTACATCATAGGCGGTGTTTTACTGCGAAATATTTCTGTCTACCGGCCAGGTTTCAGGATGTCTTAAAAGTCAAAGCCGAAGTCGGAGATATTTTATTCATACCGGCGTGGGTGTTTTTGAGTGTGTTTGAAAGATCGGATTGGGGATAGTTTATTTTGCAAGCTTCAAAGCAGTTTTTAGGTTAATAGATTTAATCTGATTTTTTAGAGGTTTGAAATGATGGTCATCTGTTAAAATATGTTTCACATTTTCAACGATTCCTGTTGCTGCAATGAGTGAATCAATAGTCGAAATATCATATTTCAAGCGAAGTTCTCCTGCTCGCATGGCAATCGTATGATTGATATCCACAAAAATAAGATTGGAATTTATAAGGCTGTTCAGATTATTACGCATTTTTTCTTTATGATTTATGCCGCCAATTTTCACTAATTCAGTGAGCGTGACAACTGAAACAATCCCTGTTATTTTCTTGTCCTGTATTGCTTGTGCAAGATCAAAATATGAATCATCTATGAGAATATCAGCCACATGCATTGTGTCGATAAGTATGGCTTCCATCTAATACCTGTCCTCCTCATTCCGCATCCTGTTGAT
>DQIP01000106.1 GCA_020793565.1 Candidatus Methanovorans sp. | reverse complement strand
CAAAGGACACCAGCTATGGCTCAGAAAATAGCAGATCATATTTGGACATTGAAAGAATTATTGACATTCAGAGTACCCGTTCAGTAACTCGGGGACGCGACCCAAATTTGTCAAAGTACGTATTATCTACACTTAAATAGTTCATTACCCAATTAACAGGCTGCCTGTCATGAATATCGCTCAATAACTTTTTTTATAATTTTTCCACTACTGCACAATTCACAAGTTTTAGATATATTGATACGCACAACTTTTGCATCAAACCCGTGTTCCTTCAGGTTCGTTTCAAGTTCCTTTATATCGTAGGTCTGGTCATACCCGATCGCAACAATATCGGGCTTGATCTTTTTTAGCGGCTCGAACATGTCAGTCTCACTTCCAAGAATAGCCCTGTCAACGATCTCCAGCGCATTTACCATAGTAAGACGTTGATCTTCCGGGGTTATTGGTTTTGGCTTGTGGTTTATCATGGAATCCCGGGCTACGATGACGTATAGGTTATCACCCAGTGCACGTGCTTCACCCAGATACAGAACGTGACCCGGGTGCAATAGGTCAAATGTTCCTGTTGCGAGAACTCTTGTCAAAAAATCACCTTTATAATAGAGTATGATCGATGTAGATACACAACACCCTTTAATAACATTACTTAAATTCGGATGTTGTCCTGTGATATGATACTTAATATGCGATGGAACGCATAACCCCGTATTTGTGATCATTATGGTTTATTCCAGGGGAGAAATTAGTGTTGTATGCCAGAATGAGAAATCTCGATCTCACTTTAAAAAAGAAGGTAAATACACAATCAAACGTGACAAGTATCGTACATGTAACCCGCGATATCGGCATCATCATTACAAAACCCTTTTTTATAAAAACAAAAGATACTCCACTATATCGTAAACATATATCCAAATCATAGGTCATTAATATTTATAAACATATAGTGAATAAAAACGGCATTAGGTCGATCGAACAGATCACCGGACATCATCCAGGTACCATGGATCAGCATTTGGTTGCTGTTGTGGAAAAGACCGGGCATAAGTTGAGGATTTACCTATTTATCGTTGCTATTTTGCAATAACATTACCAAAAACATGATATATCTAAAAGCAAGCTTATTACCAAGAAACTAAATATTTGTAATTTACGCAGGCGATTTCATGAAGATCAACACAAAAAAAGATGCACTTAAATCGATCGACGAACATAATGTAAAATTTATCCGGCTGCAGTTCACAGACATCCAGGGTGTTGTGAAAGATGTTGAAATACCGGTGACACAGATCGAAAAAGCACTGGATACCGGCATATCATTTGACGGTTCATCCATAGAGGGCTTTGTCAGGATCGACGAATCGGATATGGTCTTAAAGCCTGATGTTTCATCGTTTGCGATTTTACCATGGAATAAAGAAAAGGGAGTAGTCGCGCGGGTTATATGTGATGTCTATACTCCTGATGGCAAACCGTTTGAGGGCGACCCGAGACATGTGCTTAAAAAGGTGCTTAAAACAGCGGAAGACATGGGACTTTCACTCAATGTCGGGCCTGAACTGGAGTTCTTTTTATTTGAGATAGAGAACGGAAAAGCAACCACGATCCCGCATGATTTTGGCAGGTACTTTGAATTTGCACCTGCTGACCTTGCAGAAGATATCCGCCGTGATATCGTACTTACGCTTACAAGCCTGGGCTTTGACATCGAAGCATCACATCATGAAGTTGCATTCGGGCAGCACGAGATCGATTTTAAATATGGGAATGCCCTGGCGACTGCAGATAATGTGATGACTTTCAGGTACGTCACCCGAACCATTGCAAAACTCAATGGTCTTCATGCAACATTTATGCCAAAACCGATATTTGGCGAGAGTGGTTCAGGCATGCACGTTAACCTGTCCCTCTCAAAGATCGGCACAGGCGAGAATGTATTTTACGATCCGGAAAGTCCCATGCAGATAAGTGACATGACACGCCATTTCATTGGCGGATTACTCAGTCACATCAAATCAATAACTGCAATATCAAACCCGCTTGTAAATTCGTACAAGCGACTTGTGCCTGGTTATGAGGCACCTGTCCATATCGCATGGTCGGGAGCAAACAGGAGTTCCTTGATCCGTATACCTGCCGCCCGTGGTCAAAGTACCCGTGTAGAACTTAGAAGCCCTGACCCATCATGCAATCCGTATCTCACTTTTGCAGCAATTCTCGCAGCTGGAATCTATGGAATCAAAAATAAGATCGATCCCGGAGATCCGATCGATGTAAATATATTTAACCTGACCGGAGCGGAACGGGACAAGATGAGGATTGGCAGTCTGCCAAATACCTTAAAGGATGCCACATACCACCTCTCAAAAAACGAGATGTTAAAAGATGCACTTGGTTCCCATGTACATGATAACATTATAAGGCTTGCAAAAGCAGAATGGGATGCATATAGGGTTCAAGTGCACGATTGGGAGATCCAGAGATATTTGAATACGGTCTAAAGTTATTCAAGCACATTCGGATCGATTGCCTTCATCAATTTTGTAACGAGAAAATCCTCCCTACGGTCGGATTAACTCGAACTATATAATTCTATAAATTATATACTACGAGAAAATCTTCGCTAACGCTCAAATTAACTCAGACTACATAATCTTATAGATTATATGCAACGAGAAAATCATCCTGTGTGGTTGGATTTACTCGAACTATATAATTCTATGAATTATATACAACAAGAAAATAAGGGTTATACCTGCATGAAAGTGGCCACTTAAAGCCCCCTTTTAAACATCAAGCAAAACCCAATTAATAGTTCAACCCAAACCTGAATTAAACTCTTCTAGTTTTCTTTTCAGTACCTCAACAGCCTCTGGATTCTGCAGCGTCGTGATGTTCCCAACATCAGTTCCATCCGCAATCGCTTTCAGTATCCTCCGCATGATCTTTCCGCTTCTGGTCTTTGGCAGGTCGTCTGCAAATACAATCCCCTTCGGGCGTGCGATCGAACCTATCTCATTGGCAACATGCCCGACCAGTTCCTTTCTGAGTTCTTCACTCTCAATCGCCGTTCCTTCAAGTGTTACGTAACAGAATATCGCTTCGCCCTTTAATTCATCATACATACCTACAACTGCAGCCTCAGCTACAGCCGGATGCGATACAAGCGAACTTTCGATTTCCATAGTCCCGAGACGGTGCCCTGCGACTTTGATCACATCGTCCACGCGCCCAAGCACCCAGAAACACCCGTCCTCATCCTGGCGTGCACCATCGCCCGAGAAGTATGTTCCAACACCCCACTTGCTCCAGTAGGTATCAATAAACCTCTTCTCATCCTGGTAGACTGCACGTATCATACCTGGCCACGGTGCCTGGATGGCAAGATTGCCGCCCTGTCCCCCAGCCACCTGATTTCCACTATCATCAAGCACTGCTGCCTTAATTCCGGGGAAAGGTTTTGTCGCACTTCCGGGTTTTAGTGTTGTTAAACCTGGCAGGGGCGTGATAAGAACCATACCTGTTTCGGTCTGCCACCATGTATCGACAAGAGGACAACGGCTGCCACCTATGTTTTCGTAATACCACAACCACGCACTAGGATTTATCGGCTCACCAACAGAACCTATCAGGCGCAGTGACGAAAGATCGTGTTGTGCCGGTATTTCCTGCCCCCATTTCATGAATACGCGGATCGCAGTCGGCGCAGTATAGAATATCGTAACCCTGTGTTTTTCAACGATCTTCCAGAACCTATCCTTATCAGGATAATCGGGGGCGCCTTCGTACATGACAACAGTTGAGCCGTTCGACAGCGGACCGTACACAATATATGAATGACCTGTGATCCAGCCAACATCAGCCGTGCACCAGTATACATCATTTTCTTTCAGGTCAAATATCCAGTTTGCTGTCACATGGGTTCCGACCATGTATCCGCCTGTGGTGTGCACAACACCTTTTGGCATTCCTGTGGTGCCGCTTGTGTACATCAAAAAGAGCATGTCCTCGGAATCCATAAGTTCAGGCTCGCATGAGGGTTCCGCAGATCCAAGAAGTTCATGCCACCATATATCCCTGCCAGGCTGCATTACAATATCGTTATCTGCATGTTTGACCACAATGACCTTTTCGACATCCCCGGTTTTGGCAACCCCTTCGTCAGTTTTTCCTTTGTGGTCAAGTACTTTTCCGCGGCGTGAATAGCCATCGCATGTGATAACAAACTTACTCTGTGCATCATTCATACGCTGCGCAAGCGCATCGGCAGAGAACCCGGCAAAGACAACGCTATGGGGTGCACCGATCCTTGCACATGCAAGCATTGCTATCGCCGCTTCAGGGATCATTGGCAGGTATATGGTTACAATATCGCCTTTTTTGATGCCAAGACCTTTGAGCGCGTTTGCAAACCGTCCGGTGGCGTCCAGAAGTTCACGATACGTATATGTCCTCACCTCACCCATTTCGCCTTCCCACAGGATCGCGGTCTTATCACCGCGTTTCTCGATGTGGCGGTCAAGACAGTTATACGAAGCATTGAGTTTCCCGCCTGTGAACCACTCTGCATGTGGCGGTTCCCAGTTTAAGACAGAGTCCCATTTCTTGTACCAATCGATGTTGCCTGCAAGTTCTTCCCAGAATCCCTCAAGGTCATCCTCTGCCCTCTTGTAAACATTGGGATCGTTCATGTTTGCCTGTCTGGCAAACTCTTCGAACGGTTCGAACCTGCGCTGTTCTTTTAGTGATGCCTCAATTGTTTCTGCCATTTGTATGCTCCATAATTATACTTGAAGAATGATTTTGCGAATGCTAAAGTATTATGCTGCCAAATTCATATAAGTGATTATATTTATTGTGCAAATAAGTTGCTATGTGAACGTAATGGGAAACGTCAGGCAAAACGATATGGGCATTAGGGATTTCACAAAATTTAATATACCCAGTTTTCGTTGTTTCGAAATCAGAAGCACATACAGGCGTGACGTGAAAAGTTCAGCGAATATATCTGGT
>DQIP01000107.1 GCA_020793565.1 Candidatus Methanovorans sp. | reverse complement strand
ATAAGTGGAATTTAATTTGTGGTATCAAGTGAAGAAACTGAATGTTTTAGGTGATATTTGGACGGGCTGAATAGTTACAATTATTATTTAATGTTTTTCACCAAATATCGAATACAATTTTCGATAAAAACTAATAAATATCTTGCATCCCACTAATAGTTAGTGATATAAATGGTAATTGGAGTTACAATGGTAAATGTGTTACCCGGGCAGGAAAAGGTAGCATACAATGAACTGCGCAACATTGACAGCATAAAGGACGTTTACCACGTATTCGGTGAATATGATTTTGTGGTTATAATGGATGTTACTGATATGGCCATCCTGAACAATATTGTGGATCGTATAAGGGGAATTGAATCAGTAACTGCGACACAGACAATTGTTGGCGCTGAACTGCAGTGACAGGTTACTTTTTTCACATTTGGTCCAGAATGAAGTATTGATAGTACACAAGATATAGCATTATAGAAAAACGGAAGTGCTTTTATGGTAATCCCAATTGCAGAAGAACTTGCAAAAAAACAGCAGGCTATCAGTGTTGCGGAATTCTTTGAGAAGAATCGTCAGATATTGGGTTTTGATTCAGCACCACGAAGCCTGATAACAACTGTTAAAGAGGCTGTGGACAACTCACTGGACGCATGTGAGGAAGCAGGTATATTGCCTGATATCCTGTTGCAGGTCGAGCGTGCAGGCAAGGATAATCTCACGATAATAATCGAGGATAATGGTCCCGGTATTGTTAAAGAGCAGATCCCTAAAGTGTTTGCGAAACTATTGTACGGGTCACGTTTTCATGCACTTAAACAGAGCCGTGGCCAGCAGGGTATCGGAATTTCTGCATCGGTGCTATACTCACAGCTAACATCAGGACGTCCAACAAAGATCATTTCTACAATTGGACGCGACTCTCCTGCCCATTATTATGAACTCATGATCAATACCAGTACAAATGACCCTGAGATATTGAAGAATGAGATCGTTGAATGGGATCGCCCGCATGGCACCCGTGTTGAACTTGAAATGGAAGCCTCGTACGTAAAGGGTCGAAGGCAGTCAATATCCGAATATCTCAAGGCAACAGCGATAGTTAATCCCCATGCACGGATAACATTTATCGAACCCGGTGGTAATGAGATTATCTTTGAGCGGGCAACAGATAAGCTTCCGATTCCTGCAAAGGAAATACTGCCGCATCCACATGGTATTGAACTTGGCACGCTCATGAAGATGATGCGCTATACCGAGCGTCAGAAATTGGGTGCATTTTTACGATATTCATTTAGCAAGATCGGACTTTTGACCGCAGAGGAGATATGCAGGGCCTCGGGACTTGATCATGATCTGGATCCGCATGAAATTACCAGGGACCAGACAAAAAAACTTCTTGATGCATTTACTAAAGTAAAAATAATGGCACCATCTACGGATTGCCTTTCACCGATCGGGGAGAAATTTGCATATAAAGGACTTGAAAAGGAGTACAGCGTTGATTTCATTGCAACAACAACACGCACAGCATCGGTGTATTCTGGAAACCCGTTCATTGTTGAGGTCGGGATCGTATATGGGGGAAATCTTTCAAAAGATGACCGTATTGACATCATGAGGTATGCAAACCGCGTGCCTCTGTTGTATCAGCAAGGAGGGTGTGTGATCACACATGCCGTGGAATCCATTAAATGGAAACAGTATGGCCTAAACCAGCCCGGCGGCGGCATGCCCACAGGTCCTGCTGTACTGCAAATCCATGTGGCGTCAACGAACGTGCCGTTCACATCAGAATCAAAAGATGCAATTGCAGATATTCCGGAGATCAAGGATGAAATTGAACTTGCTATCAAGGAAGTCGCACGGAAACTTAATCGTTTCATCTCAAAACAGGGCAGCCTGAAAAAACGGCGTGAAAAAGAGGTTATTATCGAGAAGGTTCTGCCAAAGATGGCTGAAAAACTTGCACAAACCCTGTATCGTGAGATACCTGACATAAACCCGGTTGTAGCAAAGATCATGAGCAACCTGCTGGTAAGCAGGAAGATCAAGCGGCATGAAAGTGGCAGGGCTGATGTTTCAATTAAGGTTAAGAATTTCAGTACAAAGGCTATTGAGTTCAATCTTCATGAGATGATACCGTTCAAAGCGGAAAATGTGATTCCCGAATCAAAGGTTATCACAATGGGCAGTGATTATGATCATGTGTGGCAGATGACCCTTTCACCCGGTGCTTCAAAAGCTGTGACCTACTCGCTTGAATCAGTGACAGATGATGAGGTCGCACGTTTTGCAGAACTTATTGTAGAGGGAGTTGAAGAGGAATTGGTTACGGGTGCAAAGGCGATCAAGGGGATTGTTTAGTACTTGCTCGATAGGTAGAAGGGGTCAATACACAGGCCTATTTGCCAGATTTCGTTCAGCGCATTGTACAGCACTTCAATTTTACCAGGCATCCTGCCTTATTTTGATACCCATATTAATATCATAACTATAATTTCCCATCAGCATGGCAACATGTCGATCTTGTCCTTGATACCAGGCATCTATCTTTGTTCTTGTATAGCATGTCTTTCAAGCAGATATTTACCCGAATAGCGAAAATCGGAAGTATTAATAGTGGTTAGTGCTGAATTAATGACAAAGTTATTGATATCAACTAATAAACAACAGGGGTAGTTGAATGGAAGATAAGATTATAAAACAAATTTCATTGTTCTCTGAAAATAAATCCGGCAAACTTGCCAGTATTGCCAACAACCTTAAAGGTGCCGATGTGAACATACGTGCATTCACGATTGCAGAAGCAGGCGATTTTGGAATTGTGCGGATGGTTGTTGATAAGCCGGACGTGGCACATAGTATACTTCATGATGCCGGTTTTACAGTGTCTGAAACAAGCGTGCTAGGAATTGAGATGGAAGATGTGCCTGGCAGTTTATCAAACATTGCAGATGTTTTGGGTAATTACAATATTAACATAGATTATGCGTACGCTTTTGTTACAAAAACAGATAAAGCAATGTTAATTGTACGGGTCGATGACATTAGATCAGCTTTAAAGGTTTTGTCAAATGTAAATATCAATCTTATTGATATGAGTGATGTCGAGGCAATCTGACCTGACAACTGTATTTAAAAATGCGAGAGGTGAAACATTTCCGCAGTTTTATTTCAAACATCAATTTCAATTTCCCCTTAGATCTTTATCTACTACAGGCAGCGTGACCGGGTGGAATTTAGATGATGGGGAAGCAGATACTTGCTTTGGCCAGAATATACTGAACTAATTTTAAAAAGTTCCTGCCTGTGATCGAGACTGCACATTATCTACGGCGGGCTTAGTACAGCGAAAATAAGCAACAGGGTTGCAAGTTCACCTATAAGGGAGTATTAGGAGTAACAGAGATATTTCACCAGTGCTCTCTCATGTAGCACAGGTATGGCAAATCAAAACCACTATTATTTTATACCTCCACAGCACATGCAGTGCAGCCTTTATAGTATGTGGTAAAATATGGCAAAAAATCACGCTACACTAAATAAGATCGGCGGAGCACACACAACTATCATTGGTGGACGCCGTGGTATGAAATTGATCGATATTATAATTGGTCATCCTGAGGTCAAGCGGATAGTGCCATCTGTGATTGTAGTGAAGGGGAACGCGGTAGCGGGAGGAGCAATATCCGGCAAAGTCCTGCGTTCGGACCCAAGGGGAAATATCCGTATGATCATAACGCATGGAACTGCTGTACAGGAAATACGAATTATCACGACCGTGGGCGATAATGAAGAAGGTAGCCGGTTGGTGAATGAACTGAATGCAATACTTTTTGGGGATCAGGAATACGTGTGAATAATGTTTATTGGAATCGATCATGGGACTACTGCAATGCGTTTTGTCGGCATTGCAGGTGATAGGATAAAGAAGTTCGAACTACTGCGAAGCGATGCAGCTGTCATGTCAGGGCCACAGATCATTGATTCGATCACAGGGCATCTTGAAATTAGCAGAAGTGAGATCGAACTTATTGCAGTTACGTATTCGATGGGTGATGGGATCACTGCGATCGAGGATATCAATTCAGTTGAAGCGAGAGGAGTTCAAAGTATTGAAGGTGCCGGTAAGAAGACTGGTGGCGGTGCGCGTGTTTTTGATGCTGTTAGAAATTCAGGCATACCTGCTGTTCTCATACCTGGAATCCATGCAAAGAGCAATACCGACCCGCGCATGAATATTTTTTCACATTCAACAAGTCCTGAGAAGATAGGTATCGCATACCATGCGCGTTGTCAGGGCTATAATAATTTTGTAGTGTCGGATATAAGTTCAAATACTGTAACACTGGGAGTTGCGAATGGCTTGGTCATCGGTGCTATCGATGCGTGCATATTTGCGCCAGGGGTGCATCACGGACCACTTGACCTGCAAGATATTCGGGATGTTGATGCTGGTATTTGTACTGCGAACGAGGCTTTTATGTGTGCGGGAGTTTTGAAGAACACTTCATATGCAGACATAGAAAAACTTCTTGAAGGCGCGGCAAGGGATGAAGAGAGTGCGCTGCTCGCGCTTGATACCATTGCCCTGTTCGCTGCTATGGAGATTGCGAGTATTGAGATACTGCTCAAGGATCATGGTTACAAAGGAGAGATTATCCTTGCAGGCTCGGTCGGGGAAGTAGATCATGTGGTGGACAAGATCAATAACCACCTTGGTGTCAAGTGCCATATACTTGGCAAATGGAGTGCTGCCATTGGATGTGCTGAGATTGCACGGGATGTTTTTGGTGAATCCGGGGATATACTGGGGATCGATGTGAACTATAATTGTTCTGCATAGGTTTTTTTGGGATATGTATTTTCAGTGTTTGAAAATCTCATTATGTGTCTAAAATATGTATATCACCGGGTCAATTTCCAGTTTCAAAAACCGTGTTTGTTTAAATGGTTTTGATAAAATGTCGATGCGCAACTCATACATTCAGACCCCGTGCAGCAATCCGCCGAATTAGATACA
>DQIP01000224.1 GCA_020793565.1 Candidatus Methanovorans sp. | reverse complement strand
TCCATGCCCAATCATCTTATTTCATTAGCAGTGGAGCGAAGGACACCCTGGTGGGTGTCCGAGAGCGGAACGTTTCAGCTCAGCGCGTAGCGTACTAATAATCAGATAAGTAGTATCAATTCAGGAACATATTTTCGGACATTTTTAAGAGAGTCACCATTATTCAGTGAATCAAATCGAAAGGTATAATAGTACGTTAATCCGACCGCAGGGAGGATTTTCTCGTTGTATGGAGACCGTCATTTTAGCCCGCAATTTTTATCCACTCAAGTCCCACTCAGTGCACGTTCTCACAATTATAAATATGAAATACAAAACAGTTTTTAAGCGGTGTCGTATTTGCAGATATGAAAATTGTCTGATTTGGTATGGTTTGTGAGTCATGGGTTTGGCAGCAGTGAAATGTGCTGCCTGCGGCGGAAACTGATGCTCCGTTCTCTTAATTTCCAGTAAATTGCTCCGTTATCTCTTCAGTTTCGGTCAAATAATCCGATACTCGATAATTGACATGACACTAGTGTCATGTCACTATACCTCGAATTTAAGTCCAGGGTCCACATATAATCTAACCAATCAGCCTTTCGATTTTCTATCTTGTCAGGCAATATATTATTCAACGACTTTTCAACCATGACTAACACTTCCGTGATAACATCTTGGTGCCCAAAGACTCCGTTTGCAACAACTTTCAATTAGAAAACTCCTGTCTAAGTCTATTCCATTACTTCTACCTTTAATCCTTTGAGACTGTCGGGAAAGTGATAAAATCTAAACATTCTTAATAACATTGGCATGTAGAAACGCTATGCTGCGCTGTGCCACATTTAGTTCATAAGTTGAAATGCCTCGAAATATGTACTTTTTCGACAGTCTCCCTTTGGCAATAAAACTTACGGAATATTTCGGCGGATATTTTATGAACAGGTGTACATAGTCTAAATTAACTGCAAGTCGATCATTTCAATATCCGCCCTACACAGTTTCACCTGATAATAGCCCCACCACCTTGCCGACCGGAACCTTTCCCCACATTTTGAAACAAAACACCATATGATCGATGAGCAATGACACTGTAATGCCTTTATTTCATTAACTTTGACATATAGGTCCCCTGTAAATTATTAATAACGAGACTGTCGGAAAACTCCATATTTAGAGAGTTTTCAACATGTTGAATAAGTTTCTCGCTGCGCAGCATAGCGTTTTACTTGGGAATATTAATCAAACTGTTCCGATTTTACCACTTTTACGACAGTCTCAATAACCACAATTCCAAATACATCGAAATGTAGTTTCCAACATTTTCATAAGATTTAAATAATGGGAATTAAATTAGGATGGACATGGACCCATTTAATGCTATTACACTGGCAATATTTTTGCCATTTATCGTTGCAGGACTTATTCCTGCGGCTGAAAAGATATTAAAGCACTATGTAGGCTGGCTTGCAGCTGCAACTGCACTTATAAGTTTTCTGCTCATAGCAACAGTGCTACCGCTCGTCATTCATGATGGCCCTATATCTTATGCAGTTCCATGGTTGTCAAGTGTCGGTATTGATTTCAGTCTTTATATAGACGGGCTTAGCATACTCATCGGGTTCCTGGCATCGGGTATTGGCGTGCTCATCATGGCTTACTCGAACGGCTATATGTCCCACAAAGAGGATCTGCCAAGATACTATATGTGGCTTCTTTTGTTCATGGGTTCAATGGTGGGAATGGTATTCTCTGCAAATACGATCCTTTTGTTCATTTTCTGGGAACTTACGAGTATCACATCCTATATGCTTATCGGGTACTGGCGCGATAAACCGGAATCGATCTACGGTGCAACAAAATCACTGATAATAACAGCCGCAGGCGGTTTGGTAATGCTGGCAGGATTCCTGTTCCTTCATTCGATCACCGGCACCTTTGACATACCTACCATCCTTCAAAACGAAGCATTGATCCAGACCGTAAAGGATCATAACCTCTTTCTTATAACACTGGTATTGATTTTCATAGGCGCTGCCGCAAAATCGGCACAGGGTCCATTTTACATATGGCTGCCAAATGCCATGGAAGCCCCAACGCCTGTCAGTGCTTTTTTGCATTCGGCAACAATGGTCAAGGCAGGTATTTACCTGGTCGGAAGAATGCACCCGATCTTCTCAGGCACAGAAGCCTGGTTTATTCTTGTATCCGGTACAGGCATGATCACAATGGTAATGGCAGGGTTTATGGCATTCCGGCAAACCGACATAAAAGGCATACTGGCATATTCCACGATCAGCCAGCTTGCTTATATCATGACAATGTACGGTTATACCACACAGCACCATCCTGGTATTGGTGTGACAGCCGCAACATTCCATTTACTCAACCATGCAACATTCAAGGCATGTTTGTTCCTTGTTGCCGGAATAATAGCACATGAAGTAGCCACACGTGACATTCGGAAAATGGGTGGTCTTCGGCGCGAAATGCCGATAACATTCATCATAGCGGTAATTGGTGCCCTTTCTATGGCAGGCATTCCGCCACTGAATGGTTTTTTGAGTAAGGAAATGTTCTATGAATCATCAGTTGAGATGGGAGCTGCACTTGGGTCGCCGTATACCATATTGATCCCCGTAATAGCAATAATGGGTGGAGTGTTCACATTTGCATATTCAATAAAATTGATCGACGGCATATTCCTCGGGAAACGGCCTAAGAAAGGCCTGCCGAAACATATACACGATCCTGGCATTATTATGCTGATCCCTGCAGCATTCCTTGCATTCCTGGTAATCCTGTTCGGGCTTGTACCATCCATTCCGGTTCATTACATCGTTGAACCAACTGCATCAGGGATCCTGCTTGAGCCTGTGCACCTCCATGTAAAATTGTGGCACGGGATTACTACACCACTTATCATGACGATCGTTACATTCATCCTTGGAATACTTGTGTATTCAAAATACGATGCAATAGCTGCCTGGCAGGACAGGTTCAATGCACGTCACCCGCGCATAAGTGTTAACTATCACTACGATGCGGCTGTTGACAATGCTAAGACCTACGCCCACAAAATATCATCTGTTACACAACCGGGCACGATCAAGACATACATAAACGCGGTGCTGATACTTATCGTGACTCTTGTTTGTATCCCGATCATTTTACTGGGTGCTGATGTCATACCGCAGACATTGAATTTTAATATCGCACCATATGAAGCATTGCTTATGCTACTCATGATTGTAGCAGGAATCGCAATAGTGGTATTGCCAGGGTATTTACCAGCGATCATAGCATTGTCTGCACTTGGTTATATGGTAGGTCTTCTGTTCATATACCTCAAAGCCCCTGACCTTGCGCTGACACAGGTATTGGTTGAAACGCTTTCAACGATTATTTTCTTCCTTGCAATCGCGAAAATACCGCAAAAATTCAAGGAAAAGATCCCAACTACCACCTTGATCAGGGATGTTATTATTTCAGTTGCAATCGCAAGCACGGTTTTCATCATGCTGGTCAATGCAACCCAGGGAATTGTATCACCCTTTGAATCACTGTCGCATTATTTCATTGAAAACAGTTTGACGCTCGCGGGCGGACATAACATTGTCAACGTCATCATCGTTGATTTCAGGGGTTATGATACACTTGGGGAAATATCCGTGCTGTGTCTGGCAGCGCTTGGAGTATACAATCTTATCCATAGCAGGAGTGAAGAAAAATGACCACGCTTATTACAAAAACAATCACAAAGATCTGTGTACCATTAGTTATCCTGTTCTCGATCTCATTGCTGCTCGCAGGCCATAATAATCCTGGTGGCGGCTTTATCGGGGGCGTCATGTTCGCTTCTATAATAGGACTCCTCTACGTGGTGTTTGGTCTTGAGTACATAAAAACATTTTTCAACCCGGACTGGGCCAACTGGTTCGCATTCGGTCTCTTGCTCTCATCCATCACTGCATTCGGGGCAATATTTTTCGGGCATAACTTTTTCAGGAGTGCTGTAGAGTTTGTGCACCTGCCATTCATCGGTGAGATCGAACTGGTATCAGCCGGTTTATTTGATATCGGCGTTTACTTTGTTGTAATTGGTGGGCTTTTATTCATATTCAAAAATGTAGGTGATGACAGATGAACAATACACTTCTTTCATTTACCATCGCAATTCTCTTTGGATTTGGTACGTTCTTAATCCTGCGCAGGGATATCATCAAGGTGATTATCGGACTTGGTGTACTTTCGCATGCAGTGAATATGCTGATCGTATCTGTCGGTGTATTTACAGGTACAAAAGTCCCGATTATTCTCGGTTCACATGGAGAACATGGCGCATCAGGTGCATCAGGTACAATATTCAATGACGCTTTAGCAGATGGCGTGCTGGCTCCGGTTGTAGCTGCTGGCACCCATATCGATTACGTAGACCCTCTTGTTCAGGCTCTTGTGTTGACCGCAATTGTTATCAGTCTTGCAACAACCGCGTTCATACTGATCCTTGCTTACCGTATCCATGAGGAATATGGAACTACCGATCTTCGGGAACTCAGGAGGTTGTGGGGATGATATCATTGATGGATCATATCCCGATACTGCTGATCGCAATACCCATACTTATGGCTGCGATTATGATATTCTTGAGGTCGATCCCGGCCCTGCAAAAAGCCTTGAACGTACTTGTTACCTTTTGTATGCTGGTCCTGAGTGTCATTCTCCTTGAGCAGGTCTGGACAAATGGTATTATTGTGTATGAAGTAGGCGAATGGGGCAAGTACGGAATTGTTCTTGTTGCCGACCTGCTGAGTGCAGGAATGGTGCTTTTAACGCTCTTTGTCTCGTTCTTATCACTGGTGTATTCGCTGGAATATATCGAAGAGAGATCACTAAATTCCAGTTACCATTCATTGTTCAATTTACTTATGGCAGGACTCACAGGTTCGTTCTTAACAGGTGATATTTTCAACCTGTTCGTATTCTTTGAGATACTCCTTTTATCGTCATGCGCACTTGTGGTTGCAAACGAAAAGGGCGGGGTCACAAAAAGTTCTGACAAGATGGAAGCAACTTTCAAGTACCTGGTACTCAGCATGCTTGGTTCCATTGTTATGCTGATAGCAATTGCATCACTTTATGCAACTGTCGGAACAGTGAACATGGCTGATATTTCCGTAAAGGTAAGCGCTATGGGTGCAGCAGGTACACTACCTTGGCATATTTACCCGATCGCCCTATTATTTATTGTTGTATTCGGAAACAAGGCAGCATTATTCCCGCTTCATTACTGGCTACCTGATGTGCACCCCACTGCCCCATCACCAATCAGTGCAATGCTAAGTGGTGTTTTAATAAAAGTGGGCGTCTATGGGATGCTTCGTGTATTTTTCCTGATGTTCACAGTTACACTGCCCATGTTCCAAAAAATTATAATCCCACTATCTCTTGCAACGATCATAATCGGTGCAATATCGGCAGTGGGGCAGACCGATGTCAAACGTCTTCTGGCATATTCAAGTGTCGGCCAGATAGGATATATATTCCTTGGGCTTGGCATGGGTTCGGTGTACACGGTTGCCGCATCGCTGGTATATCTTGTGAACCACGCGTTTGCAAAGTCTATGTTATTCCTGACATCCGGTGGTATAATCCATCATGCACACACCCGCGATATGGATAAGATGGGAGGAATGATAAAGAGCTCACCACTAATGGGTACTATGTTCTTAATAGGGGCAATGTCCATTGCCGGATTTCCGCCAATGGGTGGGTTCATTGGCAAATTCCTGCTGTTCGATGCAGGTATTAATGAAGGATTTTATATCCCCATTGCGATTGCTCTCCTATTTGCAGTCCTTACCATGTTCTACATGTTCAGGGCATGGATGAAAATGTTCTGGGGCGAGACACGGGATACTAAAAAATATGGTGAGTATTCATCACATGCCCTGTCGCCTTTACTTACTATGCCAATAATCATACTGGCACTTGGTGTCATTGTATTTGGGGTATATGCAGAACCGCTTATCGCCCTTGCACAGGCAACTGCTGCCCAGATAATTGACCCGCAACCTTATATTGATGCAGTCTTAACGAGGGTGGTTCGATGAAACGCTATCTGTTATATTCCATTCCCCTTGCACTGTTGTGGTGCTTTGTACATGGCGACGTAACGATCTTAAACTTCCTTTTCGGACTGGTGCTTGGCCCCTTTGTCATAAGACCGTTCAAGTCGCTTTACAAATTCGATAAGGAAGTATCCTTCAAGGATGCCACTGCCCGCATTCCGAAGGAGATCAAGTATTTCGTGATACTGATCATTGAGATTGCCAAGGCAAGTATTGCGGTCGGGAAAGTAGTTATCCAGCCTAAAATCGATATCAAACCCGGAATTATTGCTGTACCGATCGACTCAAAGACAAATTTAGGTATTACTGCTATTGCTAATACTATTACACTTACGCCAGGAACCCTGACATTAGATGTATCAGATGATAGATCTGTGCTTTATGTTCACTGTATTGACGCATCTGATCCGGATGATATAAGGGAATCCATAAGAAACGACCTGGAAAAATATACACTGGAGGCATTTGAATGAATCTACTTGATCTTGCATTGCTGTTTATGGTGTTTGCCATGGTACCCTGTGTGTACAGGACCATAATGGGTCCAACAATACCTGACAGGGTAATTGCCGTGGATGCTATGACAACTGTGATCGTGGTAATGCTGGGTGTCTATTCATTTGTACAGGGGTCTGTGTTTTTCATGGATGTGGCACTGGTACTCTCGATCATATCCTTTGTAGGGACGGTTACGATATCCAAATATCTTGATGAAGGAGTGGTATTATGAGCGAAATAAGTACTGTTCTTGATATATTGAGCAATATCGTTTTGATCATAGGCCTGATATTCGTATTCTTAGGAATGCTTGGGCTTTTGCGCCTGCCGGATGTGTATAACCGTATGCATGCAACTACAAAGATCGGAACACTTGGTGCATTCTGTGTGATGCTAAGTATCCTGCTGAAGGTTGGATTTACCCCGATGGGTGTAAAGGCCCTGACAGTTGGTTTGTTCTTGTTGCTCACTGCTCCGATTGCAGCCCACATGATCGGTCGTGCAGCCCACAGGCATGGTGTTAAACTTTGCAAGGAATCAATCATCGATGAATATGGAAAATCGTATAAATAAATAAATAAATAAATGTTCACTCTGATCATGCTGATATAGAAGAAAGTATGATCAGATGAACAATCCTGTTTTTCACCACATATTTAAAAGTCACGTCAAATTGTTTTTTGAATGGTCATTGTGACAAAATGTGTCAGTTACTGGAAAGTGATAACAATAAATGGCGAATCATGCCTTATACTCACTTTCAACAACTTCCCGTATTCGTGCTGCGGTCTTTGGTCCGATATTTTTGACATTTAGCAGATCTTCATAACCCGCCTTCATAACTGCTTCCACCGATCCGAAATGCTTGAGCAGGCTGCGTGCTGCTTTCGGTCCGATCTCTGAAATAGAGGATATCACATATTCCTGTTGTTCCGACAGCAGGAGGGATGATTTTTTACCGTGTGCGCTGACCTCTCGTCTCTCATCGATCTGCTCGCGTTTTGCAATCACCCTGATAAGTGCTGCCGTATCTTCTGCATCGCGCGTGTGGAATATGGACACGCCAAAATCAATGGACAGTGAAGCAAGTGTACCATGAATCGCATTCGGGTTAAGCTGTCTTGCTGTGAACAGGCCTTCACCTTCAATGATAAGAACAGGTTTATCATAGGTGCGTGCAAGATTTGATACCTGAGTGAAAATGTTGCGCCTGGAATCGATAAGTGAACTTGCAAAATCGTCTACTGTCTTACGTTCCACTGCAAGCCGGTCGCTTAGCACATAATCCCCAACCTCAAGGGTCTTGAACACAACATCAACACCCAATGAATCAAGTGTACGCGCAACCGTGCTCCTCATCTCGCGCTGGTCAATGATCACGGTCAATGACCCGGAATCGGTATCGAATTCAAAGAGTTTCTTCTGGTCTTCCTTTTCAGGAACACCTGTTTTGGCATGATCACCATCTACTGGGTCGTGCACAGGCATATCCTCCTGTAACTGCCGCATATTTGACTGCATCTTGCGCTCTTTATGATTGCTGCTCCAGTAGTATGCTTCGTCCCGGGTTCCTTTTGTAATAAGGATAACAACCCGTCCTTTATGTTTTCTGCCAGTCCGCCCTCTTCTCTGGATCGTCCGGATCTCCGAAGGCACGGGCTCATAGAACAGCACAAGGTCAGTTGCCGGAATGTCCAATCCTTCCTCTGCAACCGATGTTGCAACAAGTGTATTGTATTCTCCACTCTTGAACTTCTCAATGATCTCAACCTGTTGTTTCTGGTTCAATCCCTTGTCCTTATATTTTGACGCCTGCCCCACAAACCTTATCGGGCGCACACCCTTAATCCCTGACAATGCATTTGTGACCATTTCGGCAGTGTCGCGGTAATTGGTGAACACTATTACGCGCGAATTCGGATTGTTGTCAAGTTCCTCTTTGACGATCTCGCGTACTTTATCCATTTTAGGATGCTCTACCGTACATTCCTTGACACTATGCACTAACTGCCTGATATTCAGGTCTCCTGCAAGCCGTTTGGATGCTTTGCTGCCGTTTTTCGAATATGCTTCATTGTCAAGCCGTTCCATGTATTTTGAAAGCGCTTCAACACCCTGTGTCTCAATCACTTCCACCGCATGGTTTACCTTTAGTATCTCTGCAAGTATGGACAATGCGCCATAGATCGCAGGATTCGGGTCGCCACGTAACCTGGATTGCAACTGTTTTTGAAGTGCCAGAAGGTCGCGCTTCGAGGAGTTCTTATTGTGTTGCATGGTAAACCCGAGTTCAGAAAGTTTGGTGAACCGGTCATCGAGCACTTTTTCCAGCAGGTATTTCAGGTCTCCCAGTTCAGCAGGGAGATTGACACGTTTCCATTCGATCTCTTTTTCGTGTACATATGGTGCAACATCACTGTCAGTTTCAGTTTTTACAGCCACTGACCGGACATGAAGTGCCTCACAGACCTCTGCTATCTTTTCATTGTCACTGCCCGGACTTGCAGTTATTCCGAGAATTAGGGGATTGCCTGCCTGTTCAAAATATTTCTCTGCGATATAGGTGTATGCATAGTTCCCTACCGCCCTGTGTGCCTCGTCAAAGGTGATATGTGACACGTCATTCAGGTTGATCCTTTTTGTGAGCAGGTCGTTCTCGATAACCTGCGGTGTGGACACGATCACTTTCCCTGTTTTCCACATTTCTGCACGCTTTGCAGGAAGCAGGCTGCCTGTGAATGTCAGTATTTCTTCCTCTGGAAGCAAGAGGGTATTTTTAAAAAAGGATGCATGCTGCTCGACAAGAGGTTTTGTCGGTGATAATACCAACACTTTGCCTCCGATCTTTTCAAGCCTTGATACAATGACCAAAAGAGCGATTATGGTCTTACCGAGTCCTGTCGGGAGAACTACGAGACTGGATGCAGAAAGCGCAGTACCTGCAAGGTTCAACTGGTATAGCCTCTGCTCAACAGTACCCGGTCTTATCAGTGAATGTTTGATGCAGGTTGTCATGGTGTATTGGAGATATTTTCATCAAGTAAATCATTCATTCGGTCGAATTCACCTGAATTGCATCAGGTATTTTACCTGATATGTGTACACAAATATGACCTGGCACTTTTTAAAGATGTGGCAAGTGGAGTGAAAGTATTAATGCCATTATTCTACCTGAATTTGCCTGTACCCGGGTCATACAGGCGTGCCCGCGGTCTTGAACTCACGTCCACCGTACACAAGTTCGTATATCAGGTCCTCAATACCTTCAATGGGTGTCCGCACCTGGTCCATGGAATCGCGGTCGCGTATTGTTACGGACCTGTCATCAAGTGACTCGTAATCAATTGTTATGGAATATGGCGTGCCGATCTCATCATTTCTTCTATAACGCCTGCCGATAGTGCCGGAATCGTCGTATGACACCAATAGTCCCTTATCGCGTACCAGTGCAACGATCTTATTTGCAGGTCCTATTAACTCGCTCTTTGTCATAAGTGGCAAAACAGCAACCTGGACAGGTGCTACTTCACTCTGGAGTTTGAACACGATACGGCTCTCTTCTTTCGGATCTTTACTCTCTTTGCCATCCCGCCCTTCATGTACTGCAACCATTTCTTCATTGAACGCATGTTCCATTGTGCAGTAAAGTATCCTGTCTATACCGAACGACGGTTCGATCACATGGGGCACAACGGTCTCGCCGCTGACCTTTACAGTCTCCTCTGTGAATTTTACAAGGCCTGGTGACACAATGAATTCCTCTCCATCCACAACAACTGTGATCCCGTCCTGTTCGAGTTCTTCCCGGGTCATGGCTTTAAGCGCATCCGCAACATCTTTTGCTTTTCCTTTGAAGGCAGGTCCGAGTTTTCCCATCTCTGGCTTTACAACAAAACTTGTGACCATCTCTGGCTCGTCATATTCTATGTACACGGAAAGTTCGGTTTTGCTCGTCTTTGCATGTGCATTCAGGTCAAAGTCTGTCCTGTCTGCAATGCCTACGACCTCGATCCACCCGAACCTGTCGGTCTTAATTTCCGCATCCCAGCAGTCAATGGCATAGTGCGCCATCTCATTCTTTTTGTGCTGCCTGAACCTCAAGTGGTCGGGAGATATGCCAACACGCCGGAGAAAATGGTTTGTAAGTGCAATATGGTATGCAAGGAATTCATGGGCAATGATCCCTTGTTTAACAGCATCGCCAATAGTGACCTGCAAAGTGGTGCCGTGTTCCTGTCCATGTTCCGAATACAGGTTTAGTACAGTACCTGCGAATCTCTCAAAATTCGGGTGTGTCTTATCACGCGGGTCAATGAATATCTCCGCCTCTGCCTGTGTGAATTCGCGAAGCCTGATAACACCCTGGCGGGGAGATATCTCATTTCGGTAGGATTTTCCGATCTGTGTAGCCCCGAACGGGAGTTTATCGCGGTAGAACTTCAAGAGTCTCTGGAAGTTTACGAACATACCCTGCGCGGTCTCAGGACGCATATAACCCGCCCTGCCGCTGCCAGGTCCGATGGCTGTCCGGAACATCAGGTTGAACTCATACGCATCACCAAGGTCACCGCCACATTCCGGGCATTTGATGTCATTGTTCCTGATAAGTGCATCAAGTTCGGTGTTGCTCAGCGCATCTGCAACCTCTACGATATCATCCACAAGATGATCTGCCCTGAATGCTTCGCCACATTTTTTACATTCGCATAGCGGATCAGAAAAGCCGCCTACATGGCCTGATGCTACAAAGACCTCTTCTATGCCAATTGTAGGGGTTTCGATCTCCATTAACCCTTCATGGATGACATACAATTCCCGCCATATGTGCTCGATCCTGCGCTTTAGTGTGCTGCCAAGCGGACCGTAATCATAAAATCCTGCAGCTCCGCCGTATAGTTCAAAGGAGTTCCATAAAAAACCTCGCCGTTTTGCCAGTTCGATAACTTTTTCATATTTATCCATTATAGGCCCTCATAAGTTGAATAATCGGTACGTTAGAATGATACATCATCGATATTTCCATTACATTTAATTGTATCGGGATGCTCGCATGATCCTGGCAGGTGATTATTTATAGGTCAAACGTTGCGACGGTACACCCAACCGCAGCATGACATTTTTACACGCCAGTGTTACGACAAAATCCTCAATACGGCCGGATTTACCCGGACTGCATGATCTTATAGATTATGTGAGACTGTCGGAAAAGTCCATATTTAGAGAGTTTTCAACTTGTTGAATAAATTTCTCGCTACGCAGCATAGCGTTTCACTTGCGAATATTAATCAAACTGTTTCGATTTCACCACTTTTCCGACAGTCTCTATGTAATATTAAAAATGTTAAGGTTTATTCGATCGAGATATATTTTTATAATGATTTGAATGCGTAGCTTGCAGTGTGATTGCTGCAAGGGATCTGGCAATATGGGTTGTACATCGACATTTTTCCAAAATCATGTGAACAAATACATTTTTACGATTTGAAAAAGGTATGGAATATCCTGGAATGCGATCCAATGGTTTACTGGTGTTATAGGTCCATCAGGATATCTTCATCGATGTTCTCAACGAGCCTGGTCATTTTTCCATGCCATTCATCAATGTTTGCCTGGATCATCTTCTTCATCTCACATGGATCGATGGCCACGTATTCATAATAATATCCACCTGCATCGATTGATCTTGTTTCACGGTATACAAGACCACATGAGATCAGGTTCTGGAGTGAACGATATGCTGTACTCCGTTCCCGGTTCAACAATTCACCAAGCTTTTCAGCTGTCAGGGAATCATGCACAAGCAATGATTTGTATGCATCCAGGTCAAGTGCTTTCAGTCCAAGTATACATTTTGCGACATCGCCACATTTGATATTTGCCCTTAGCATCTCGGGAATAGAACTCACCATTTTTGATCACCAGTTAATATGATGTAATGATATGTATACATATAAATTGTAATCGGTCCTGTGTTGTGTAGTTTGTACAAAATCATAATATCCATATCGCTAGTTATATATATAGTTTATTGGATTTCTCATTCAGTGACACTAATAATTCCTGAAAACGAACGTTCAGACGAGCCTCTTGATACTGAGCAGTTAATCTATCATCCGGATATGAAGCGTGCCAATGAATGGATACTCACAGAGTACCAGGCACCTACCAGGGATGTGTGTATCTTTGTTCCATGCTCCAGGAAAAAACCATATCATGAAAGCCCGTCACATCGTATTTTTGATCGTGTCATATTCAGTGCCCTGAAATCCGAAGATGTTCATGTGGTCGTCTTTGGTACATGTGGTGTGACACCAAGGGAACTTGATACCGAATATCCGTTCATGGATTACAAATTCATGCTTGGCAGGTGCGATGTGCCAAAAATAAAACGGGATTTCATAAAAATGGAGACCGAGCGGCTTGTACGCTATCTGGAAAAAACCCGTGACAATTACAAATACCGGATCGCGTACTGTATCGGTGATTTCAGGACTGCCATGGAAAACGCGGTTGAAATTGTAGATGTTTATGTCGATATCGTACCAAAAAAAGAATCGATAGCAGAAAATATCCGGATAGACAAAAAGTTCATCTACGGTAGCCTGAACCAGGAGGATTACCTGCAGGATCTTGCAGATGCTGTTAACACAGCAGCAGGAAACCCAAAACGTACCATCAGCACAAACGATGAACCCACGGTGAATGATAGCGATTGGTATCTATTATAATATAAGATCAGTATTCACGACCATTCGGAACACCCATAAGCATGAAAATGCTATTTCCGGGCAAGTATGGGAGACATTTTAATTTCTTCTGGTTTGAATTATGACGAAACGCAGATTTCGCATGCATTATCCGCGTTTAACAGAACTGATCAATAAGTGTGAAAAGAAAATCCCGTATCCACTTCAAAAAGCAGGGTAAAATACATATTCGAATTATCTAAAATATATTTGTATAGATGGTTTCGATAAAATTCAGATGGGCAAACCATACTACAATACCCCGCACAGAAATACCGCCTCAGGCGGCAGATTCCAGACATTATAAAAGATACACATACACATCGGTCGGGCAAAACGTAACACTTTTAACAACATTGGTGCGTAAAAACGCTATGCTGCGTTGCCAACATTTATTCTATAAGTTGAAATATCCCGAAAACGTCACCGTTCGCGCCAGTTATTTGAGAATGCGAAGCCTCCGGAGGATTATTTCGGCGTCAAAATCGCTAAATCAAGTGCATAAGCATCTTTCGATTCACAAAATGGTATATTACCCTTAGATTTGAAGTGGATACCAGTAATTGTCTTATTGAGACAAGATATGGTAAATTTGTGCAATGGAAATTCGTTTTGGGGCAGCCTGTTAAGATAAATATCATTTCACCATTGCGTCAAATATGTGTATACACATTGGCAACTATATCTTTTTTGACAAATACACACCATCGCGCATGTACCCAAGTTTACGATAGTACTCCCTGACCCCAATCCCGCTAATAATGGATAGTTTCTTGTACTCATTTTCACGCGCGAGCTGCTCTGCGTACGCAAGAAGTTCTGCACCGTAGCCACGATGCTGCCAATCCATTCCTTTCGCACTCCCGCCAACCGGCACCATTGATCCATAAACATGCAGTTCCCTGACAAGTGCAGCACCTTCAAGTTCACTTCTATGCGGCGAGCCTGGGAATCGCAAGCGCAAGAACCCTATCAGGATATCCTGTTTCACATCCTCAAATGATATAAAATGCTCAATACCGCCGCAGGAATTGTATGACTCAACCGTAAGTTCGATATCACCTGAATTCGGTTCCACACCTTTCAATATACTGTGCCCGACCTCACGACAGCGAATACAACGGCATCGCCCACCTCTTTCATGTAGCCTCTTTTTTGCAAGCTGGCGGATATTACTTTTTGTAACACCACACAATATCTGTTGTGCCGGAATATCACGCTGGATACGCTGCAACCGAACCCATTTCGGAATAATCGATTTTATATCTGCAATAAGGTCAACCGTCTTGTCAGGATCGTGTGCCCTGTACTCGCCACGTTCCCACATATCATAGAGGCGTGTACCTTCAGTAACAAGTGTCGGATATATTTTCAAATAATCCGGCATGAATCGCGGATCTGCAAATAGTTTTTCAAAACCTCTCAGATCCCGTTCTGAATCAACGCCAGGCAGTTGCGGCATCATGTGGAATCCTACCTTCAAACCGCTGTCACGAAGTATACGGTTAGCCTCCGTGGTATCGTTCACAGTGTGCCCCCGATCGATTCCGGACAGCACAAAATCGTAAACACTCTGCACACCGATCTCGACCTTTGTAGCACCAAAAGCCAGCATCCTGTCAACGTGCTTCTCTTTTGCCCAGTCAGGCCGTGTTTCAAAAGTGATCCCGATATTCCGGATTCTGGCGGTCTCATTAGCTTTTTGCACATCCTCAATCGTTATGTAAGGATATTTTGTGCCGATCGGGTGAACATTACTGCGCCATCCCGTATCATAAAAATCATTCATTGCTTCGATACATCGTTTTGTGAACCATTCCTGGTAATCGATTGATCGTGCCGGGAATGTGCCTCCCATTATGATAAGTTCAGCCTTGCCAATATCGTGCCCTATCGTTTTCAATTGCTTCAGGCGTGATGTTACCTGCCTGTACGGATCGTATTCATTCTGGATCGCCCGCATAGTTGCAGGCTCACGACCCATGTAACTCTGGGGCGATGCAAACACAGAATCCGGTCCGCCAGGGCATGGCACACAGACACCATGAGGACAAGGAGCGGGAGAGGTCATTGTAGCGATCACCGCAACACCTGAAATTGTACGCACAGGTTTCCTGCGAAGAAACTCCCTTGTACGCTCCTGTTCTTCATCACTACCTGCCTTGATAAGATCGGAATTTCTTGGTATGGTGGAAAGTCGATAGCATCCGCTTACTTTCTTCTTTTGTTTATTTAATTGCAGTTCATCCGTAATTGTGCCATCAAGCACCATTTCCAGAAGTTCCCTGCAAGCGGATTTGAAATCGCCCGTGTTCGCGTTTGTCATTTCCAATGTATTAATGCCTGTGTGTAAATCAATCTTGCGCAAAACAAGAATATTAAAAACTTGTAATGTAGCCTTTCTTAAAACCGGCATAAAGCCAATCAGGCGATTTTCAGGAGAATGTATCGTTTTTTGATCTTACAGATGTCCTGCAATTCAAAACTGTTGCGGTTGGGATAAGATATGGCCAATGCAGCCCTAAGTAGCATGGGACATGATGATACCCCACATCTCTGGTGTGGGAAGTTTCATTTCATTGCCATTTTTATTCTTGCTTCCAACTCTCTTATGTCAAAAGGCTTTTCAATATAATCGTTTATACCAATGTCCATTGCCTTAAGTTTATCTTCCACACTCGTTTTAGCAGACAATATTATAATTGGTAAATCTTTTGTAGCATTTTGCTTCTTTAATTCCTCACACACTTTATAGCCATCCATACCAGACATCATGATGTCCAGGATAAGGATATCAGGGGATTCCGCAAAAACCATTCCTAATGCTTCTTTTCCATTTAAAGCTTCGACCATCTCAAAAATATCCGGATTAAGAGAATCCCTGATTATATCTATGATATTTTTATCATCGTCTGCAACCAATACCTTGATCATTTTTCTGGTTTTTTTCACTTCGGTCTGCAAGAACCATATCTTTGTAGGACCGATCTCTTCAAAATCAACCAGGCATTTCTTTTTTAATATCTCCAGGTACTTCAAGGCAGTTACCTTGCTCATGTTTACCCGTTGTACTATCTCGCTGGTTGTTAATTTACCTTCCTGCAGTGCATAAAGCAATTCTTTTTCTCGCCAGTGTGTATCCATTTAAAATCACGTTCAAATATGAATGATTGTGTGTTAATTCACACTCTACTTTAATCTTTCCATGTATTTATAGAGACTTTTTATCTTAATAATTATAACCGCCGGGTAGTCGGAAGTCGTTTTCGACCTCAAGCCCTTTAAGAACCGTACATGCGATTTTTATCACATCCGGCTCAAGCCTTTCATAATCCTTATCGGGCAGCAGCTTATTAATTACGTGGCATTAGTTTTATTTAAATCGAATTACAATATATTATGCATTCATCCTTTTATTTGAAGATATTTTGGCTTTCTTACAAAGGCTGATTTTTACCTTTCGCAAGTCGAAGTATTCCATATCGAGATAGGGGGTTTTATCCAATTTTACATTTAGATACCTAACAGAGACTGTCAAAAAAGTCCATATTTGGAGGGTTCGAACTTACTAAATAAATTCCCCACCGCGCAACATCGCATTTTACTTGCAAATGTTAATAAAACTGTTTCGGTTTCACTACATTTCCGACAGTCCTTAACAAGGATTGAAACTGTCAGAACTTCGGTGTATCGTAAAAGTTGTTTTTGGGAATAAAAGGATACCTTTATCTAACAAAACCTACCCTAATTCACCATACATGATCGTCTTGCATGGAACATGGAAACCAGCCGAGTCCCTGATAGATAGGGGGAAGTTCTTTTTGTGGGGAGAAGATTCATCCAGACCCCTCAAACGCAGGGGACGCCCTCCAAAAATAGCACCCGGAACAGCGCCTACTCATAATTATCAGGCAGCAGATGCAGACCTTCTGGATATACTCAGATCACTTGACCTGCAAAATTACAAAAGTGTCAGTGAAAAAGCACATCCTGACGAATTAACATTTTTGCTGCCGTCGTATCCTAAATATCCACAACCATCTCCTGACATGCTCCGGGAAGATGAGAACGAAAACCCAGACGAGACGGCTGAGCTGGTTCTCTGGAAAATAAACGGATTGGGCATCGCGGTTGAAGATGCTGTACTATTGTTCAGTTCATTCACCGGAGCGTGGAAGGAAACAGATAATATTACCATTGGATCAGACCTGTGGTACTGGAGTAAGATCTCCAAATTTGCAATAGAACTCCTGTCAAAACAGCATTTTGTTCCCGGTGTAGTCACATCTGAAACAAAAAAGGCAGAAACCTTTGCCAGGTGGCAGTATGTACTCAATGAAAAAGATGACAGGACACAAATGTCAATGCTTTCGCGCTCAATGCCGCCTGTATGCACATCATATATTGATAATATTCCGGAATCTGATGAAGCGCTTTTATCCGACTACCTCAATGCAGCCATTGACGGCTGTATCCGAAACTGGATCCCGGACTCACAGGTCAGATCAAAAAAAGCAGGCCTGTCCGAAGCATGGTTGAGATCCCTGACAACAGGAGAGCCTATTAAAATCCCGTCCTCTAAACTCAGGAACCTATCCACGGGAATGCTCTCATGGAAAACTCCGATAGAAGACATAGAAAAATCGGATTTCAGGACATGCTTCCGTCTTGAACCGCCCATGCTCATGAATGAAGATACGGATGAGGATGGCGGTGAAAGTAGAGATGATGAAAAAAATGGAAATGTCGAACCGGATGAATGGACTTTGCATTATTTCCTTCAGGCATCGGATGACCCGAGTCTTCTTGTGCCTGCCGAATATGTCTGGAACGAATCGGGCAGCACACTTCAATACCTGAACCACAAGTTCGATTATCCACAGGAAAAACTTCTTGCTGACCTTGGCAAAGCCTCGCATATTTCCCCACCTATTGACGACAGTCTCCACTGCGAACGACCTGAAACTGCATACATGAATACCCAGCAGGCATATACTTTCTTAAAAGAATCTGCCACCTTGCTAACAGAGAGCGGATTCGGTGTTATCATTCCTTCATGGTGGAATAAAGGTGCATTGAAATCGGAACTTGGCATGAAATTGAACCTGAAACCAAAAGATGACCCCAAAGCGAGTAAGGGAGCCTTCAATTTTAATTCGATCATAGACTATGACTGGCAGCTTGCTCTTGGGGACGAGTCAATAAGTGAAGACGAATTTGAATATCTTGCAAACCTCAAGATGCCTCTTGTACGTATTCGCGGACAATGGATGGAAGTCGGAAACGAAGAGATCAAAGCAGCTCTCAAACTCTTCAAATACGGGAAATCAGGAGAGATGAGGCTTTCAGAAGCCATAAGGTACGGCATGGGTGTGGGAGAATCCGAATCAGGTCTTCCGGTCAATGGATTCTCAGCATCCGGATGGATATCCGGAGTTCTTGAGAGTTTATCAGGCAATGCCGGAATATCAGAATTGACGCAGCCCGAGAAATTTGTAGGAGAACTGCGACCTTATCAGGTAAAAGGGCTCTCATGGCTTGCATTTATGAGGCAGTACGGGCTCGGGGCCTGCCTGGCTGACGATATGGGATTGGGAAAGACCATACAGATGCTTGCTCTCTTACTGGAAGATAAAAATGATGGGATCGATACGCCGAGCCTGCTGGTATGCCCAACTTCCGTTGTTGGGAACTGGCAAAGGGAAGCGATGCGTTTTGCTCCGTCCTTACGGGTCATGGTACATCATGGGACCAATCGTAAGAAAGAAAACGAATTCATATCTGAAATCGCAGGATACGATATTGTGATTAGTACATATGGACTCGTCCACAGGGATATTGATACACTTGCACAGGTCGAATGGAACGCTGTTGTACTCGATGAGGCGCAGAACATCAAGAACCGGTTTACAAAGCAATCAATGGCAGTGCGGAAACTTAATGCCGGTTATCGTGTTGCCCTGACCGGAACACCTGTTGAGAACCGCCTATCAGAACTATGGTCTATCATGGAGTTCCTGAATACAGGTTATCTTGGCTCTGCGGATAATTTCCACCGCAAATTTGCGCTGCCAATTGAACGATATAATGACAAAGAAGCAGGTATCCGGCTCCGCAATGTTGTCCAGCCATTCATTCTAAGGCGCCTGAAGTCAGATCCCACGATCATAAAAGACCTGCCTGATAAGATCGAGATGAAAGTCCACTGCAATCTTACAAAAGAGCAGGGGACCCTCTATGAGGCGGTTGTCAAGAACATGCTCCACAAAATAGAGAATTCCGCGGGAATTGACCGCAAAGGCCTGGTGTTATCGGCATTGATGAGGCTAAAACAATTATGCAATCATCCGGCACAGTTCCTTGGCGATGGTTCGAGACTGCCCGGGCGCTCGGGTAAGTTGAACCGCATTACGGAGATGATGGAAGAGGTGCTTGCCGAAGGGGATGCTGCTCTGGTCTTCACCCAGTTTGCTGAGATGGGGAAAATGCTGAAAAAGCATTTCCAGGAGGTTTTTGGCCAGGAGGTGCTCTTTTTATATGGCGCTGTATCCCAGAAAAAGAGGGAAGAGATGATCAGTCGTTTTTCACAGGAGGATGGTCCCCGGATATTTATCCTTTCGCTTAAAGCCGGCGGAGTGGGCTTAAACCTCACCCGCGCAAACCATGTGTTCCACTTTGATCGGTGGTGGAACCCTGCAGTTGAGAACCAGGCTACTGACAGGGCATTCCGCATAGGGCAAACAAAGAACGTGCAGGTTCACAAGTTTATCTGCGACGGGACCCTTGAGGAGCGGATCGACGAGATGATCGAGAGCAAAAAGGCACTTGCAGAGAATGTGATCGGTACGGGTGAGGGATGGCTGACAGAAATGACCACTGAACAGTTGCGGGATATGTTCACATTGAAGCGTGAGGCGGTGTTTGATGAGTAGGTACTATTACTGGGGCGGTTATACCCCATCAACTCCTATTGAAGTGAAGGGCGGCATCAAGGCAAAAAGCAAGAGGGGAAGCATAGGGGATACATGGTGGTCCCGGCAGTGGGTGAGTGTCCTGGAATCTTTTGGCTGGACTAATCGCCTTGAGCGTGGAAGAAGATATGCCAGGAAAGGGCAGGTCCTTGAGTTTGATCTTATGCCAGGAAAGGTTAAGGCAAAAGCGCAGGGCTCGGTCCAGAAACCATATTCGGTGACCATTGAAGTAGATATTTTTACGGATAATGAATGGGATAGCGCGATCGAAGCGATGTCCAAAAAAGCGGTTTTTGCTGCAAAACTGCTTACAGGTGAGATGCCGCAGGATATCGAGGATGCATTCAATGCAGCCGGAGTTTCCCTGTTTCCGGTTTCGTCGAGGGATATTAAGACCAGGTGCAGTTGTCCTGATAGTGCAAACCCCTGCAAACATATTGCAGCGGTTTACTATATTCTTGCTGAAGAGTTTGACCGTGATCCGTTTATGCTTTTCAACCTGAGGGGACGGACGCAGGATGAGATTACAGGGGCACTTCGCAGGAATCGTACAATGAATGGTAAAAATCCAGGTGGACCGGAAAAAGTGCCGGATGCAGGGATTAAGGCTACAGGAGATGTGGATGCTGCTGATAAGTCCATCAATGATTTCTGGAGCGGAACAAAACCCGGGTCTTTTTCAGTTGATATTTCTCCGCCTGATGTGCCGGCAGCAATCATTAAACGTCTGGGCACACCTGAATTCTGGGATAGTAAACATGATTTCGATGAGGTAATGGGCAAATACTATGGTGAGATCAGCAGGCATGCGATCGAATCTGCATATGGGGAACCAATGGGACCAGGCGAGCATGATGATGCGATCAATGAGGAGTTTAAAGCAGGAACGGGACAATCAAGGAAGGTCGATGTATTCCAGCTTAAGGTGACACTTAACTATGTAAAACCACCCATCTGGAGAAGAATTCAGGTTACAGGTGATATTACACTGTCAAAACTTCATCAGGTTATACAGGTTGTTATGGGATGGGATGATGAACATCTCCATCATTTTGTCATAGATGGGACAATATATGATGAACCTGATCCAGATGGCATGTTTGACGGGATAAATGAGAGAACTGTTACATTGGGTGAGCTGGTTCCAGATGAAAAAACGAAGTTTTTGTATGAATATGATTTCGGCGATTCCTGGAAGCATACGATACTGGTCGAGAAGATTTTGCCATTTGATCCGGATGTGTGTTATCCGACCTGTATTAAGGGCAAACGTGCCTGTCCGCCCGAGGACTGCGGCGGTGTTTACGGTTATTACCGTATTTTAGATGTGCTTGAAGACCCTGGTGATCCGGAGTACGAGGATATGACATGTGAAGGTTTTGACCCGAAGGATTTTAGTATTGATTACATTAACGCGATGTTGGGTTGTATTGATTGAAGGAAATCAGGTGTGCAGATGAAAACACAAATGGGAATATCTCAACTATCCAATCAGTAGTACATATATAAGAGTATACCATATTTCCCATATATGACCTCACCCGGTAAATACGATATACTAATATACCTGCATTTTAACTCACCAACAACGTTCAACAGCCTGGAAAATGTCCTGCGGCGAAATATCCTTTTTGAAAACCTGAACACCCAGACATTGTATAGAAGAATGCGGGAATTGATCAATAGTGATCTTGTATTAAAAAGACCGCTGTCGGGTGCAAGAACGAATGAATACTCATTGAATCCGGACAGCTATCCACTTATTAACCACCTTTCATTCCTGCTCTGGTGCAGGAAAGAAGGGATCGATCACAATGCAATTCTGGATCCAAAAGCAGAGTCTGTGATCTTTCATATCCAGAAAAACATGGAGATTTCACGTGAGGAATTATTAAATGAATCAAAAATATCCGGAAAAACCCTCAAGAAACATATAGAGGTATTGGTTAAAAACAAGTTCATTCGCGTAATCAAACAGAGACCGATGGTGTTCAAGTTCCTCATAAATGATGTAACCCTGTGGTACCTGATAATGAAAGGTTTGCCAGTCCCGGATATAGAAGGCACCTGTAAGGATTCGATCACCAACATAGATGCCATCAAAAATATCACCAGATCAAAAGAGATCATGGATAATCTCATCAAACTTCACATTTACTCTTCAACTGTCACAGAAGGGAACACTGCATCCAGCAAAGATGTTGAACGAATCATACATGACCTGCCAACAGACCTCACACCAAAAGAGATCATCGAGATCAAAAACACGAAGGATGCCCTGGATTATATACTTAAAGTGTACAAAGATACAGACTTAAACCTTGACCTGATCAAAACCACTCACCAGATACTGATGCGCGGATTGATCAAAGAAGCCGGGATGTTCTTTGCTTCACCTACAAAACGAATTGTTGGCTCTAAATTGAAATTGCCATCAACCAATAAAGAAATGGAATATTTGATGAGATCACTTGTGAGTTTCTGTCAACTCAACAAAGACTGCACCCACCCCCTCATACTCGCTTCGATATTCCACTTCCTTTTTGTGTCGATCCATCCATTCAAGGACGGAAATGGCAGGGCAGCAAGACTAATTCATTCATTTATACTGCTAAAGGGTGGATACCCGATATTTGCGTTCGATCCTGACAGGAAATATGATTATTTCAACTATCTTGAAAAAGGACGGCAGTCGGATATCAGTGATTTCATCCGATTCATTATTGAAGAACACAAAAATGTGCTGCTTGCACAGTGAATCGAATCGTGGGTCAATGTGAAAACGCCGAAAGCGGCGCTGTGACAAGAAAGTCATATCTTGAATTGCAGAAATGCCACTCCCTCCATTCGGAGTGACCCTACTGTGGCATGCATTATCAGTAATGAAATGTGTGATGCCCACAGGACAACGTGGAAAAATTCGGAAGTCTGATCCAGACGATCTGCTAGGGTAACAAATGCTAAGAAGAAACGAAAGTTGAATCATCGTAAGAGTCGTGAACGGCAACAAGCGAAAGCAGACTGTATACGCTTGAGCCAAAAAAGGCATGGAATCAGACTATAATGGCTCGTCGCACATTATAGGGAATGGACGTATGATTCTCGGCTCAAAGATGGCTTCTAAGGTATTTAGAATTATTCAAGATATGGAACTTGGTAAACCCCATGAGCTCCCAATAATATCTGGGTAGGAAGCCCACAAGGGCTGACGAAGGCTCAGGGGGTAACGGAAACGGTAAAAAGCGAATGTCAGTCTGTAATGGACTGGATAGAGGTTCAAACTTTGCCTCAACCCGAAAGGGTGCAGACTTGCCAACGGTGTTTCATTGTATGAACGGAGGTAAACTTGTGAATGTAAGTAATTCAACGACGCCCAAAAGCGAGAGACTTGCAGATATGAGACCAAAAATCCAATGGAAAATTTTCAATTGGAAAAAGGTCATTAAAAATATTAACAGGCTACAAACCAGAATTACAAAAGCAGTTTTAAAAGGAAAATGGCAAACAGTAAAGAAACTACAATATTTGTTAACCCACTCGTTCTATGCTAAATCACTAGCAGTACGAACGATTTGTCAGAATAAGGGTAAAAGAACAGCAGGAATTGACGGCGAAAAGTGGTTAACACCCGAAGCTAAAATGAATGCTGCTCTTAGTTTATCTGACAAGAGTTATAAAGCAAAACCATTGAAAAGAGTTTTCATTGAGAAATCTGGTAAGAAGAAGAAACGACCCTTAGGTATCCCGACTATGTACGACAGGGCAATGCAGGCATTATATGCCCTTGCATTAAACCCTGTTGCAGAAGCCACTGCTGATATTGCGTCCTTTGGCTTTCGGAAATTCCGAAGCGCACAGGATGCCTGTGGGCAAGCTTTCAACTGTCTAAGTAGAAGAAATTCTGCTCAGTGGATACTGGAAGGAGATATCAAAGGTTGTTTTGACAACATCAACCATGAATGGTTACAGGATAACATCCTAATGGACAAATCGATTCTGAATCAATTTCTCAAAGCAGGTTTTGTATACAAACATCATCTGAATCCTACCAAAGTATCAAAAAAGGTAAGGCATGGAAACAGGAAGACCTCATTGGTGCTCTCAACCCCATTATTACTGGATGGACAAATTACCATCAATCAGTGGTGTCCAAAGAGACATTCGGC
The DNA here is from genome assembly GCA_020793565.1 of Candidatus Methanovorans sp. GTDB lineage: Archaea > Halobacteriota > Methanosarcinia > Methanosarcinales > Methanosarcinaceae > Methanovorans. The sequence goes on along the minus strand of DQIP01000224.1, from coordinate 13,752 downwards.
AAACTGGACCATATAGTCTGGAACATGCTGTGGAGATGGACAAAGAGGAGACATCCCCAAAAGTCCAGGTCCTGGATAGTCAAGAGATACTGGCACCGTGAAGGGACCCGGAATTGGGTATTTTCTACGAAAAAGAACAAACTAAAACTCTTCTCAGATACAAAGATTTTGAGACACAGAGGTCCAAAACTTGATAAAAACCCCTACATTGACAAAGAATATTTCGAAGTACGGAGAAATAAACTGCGTGCTCGTAAAATGGCTAACAAGCCTAAAACATATAGAGTTGAAATGAACATCTGTTCATTTACATGAATAGTGTAGTCTTAAAACAATTATGCCATTTAATTGTTAACTGCTGCCCGATACAAAAAGGGTTATGAAAGGCTTGAGCCGGATGTGGTGAAAATTGCAAGTCCGGTTCTTAGAAGAGGGAGAGCGAGTAATCGCTCTTTCTTATTCGGCGAGTAACCCGGCATCAAAACTACTTAAACAAATACGTCCACTCTACTAACAACAAGTTCCAACAAATTCCTATCCTTAATATATAATCCCTCACTAATAATATTCCAACAATGCCAAAACCCATGATAATCTATGATCCGGTTCACAAAACGATTATACTCAGTGAACTGGAACAGATGCTCGTAAACACCCGTCAGGTCCAGCGGTTGCGCAGGATACAGCAACTCGGACTCGCAGACGTAGTTTATCCGGGTGCAAACCACACGCGTTTTGAACACAGCATTGGTACGATGCATACCGCGTCAATAATTGCAAATGCACTAGGGCTTGAGCCGGACGAAGTGCAAAAGGTCAGGATCGCAGGACTGTTACATGATGTGGGCCATTCTGCACTTTCACATGCGGTTGAAGGTGTGCTTAAACGAAATACTAAATTCCAGCCGGTCATTGAAGGTAAAAAGGTTATCGGTCATGAATCATTTACAAGGAACATCATAAAGAACAAAATCCCTGGCGAAAAAAACATATGCCGGCATGTTGAAGCAAATTTTGGGATCGATGCGTATACCTTCTTCAATGATATCGCAAAAATGGCAACAGGAGACGCGCATTCACTTGACTGCCCATATCTCGGACATATCATCTCAGGTGATATAGACGCAGACCGGATCGATTTCCTTTTGCGCGATTCCCATCATACGGGCGTATCTCTTGGACTGATCGATGTTGACCAGATCGTCCGGAGTTTGACGATCAAAGATAAGCGAATCGTGCTCGGGACACTTGAAGGTTCCACTTACGATGAGGATATGGCACTGGCAGCCGCAGAATCCATGCTTATCGCACGCGCCCACCATTATACCGCGATCATACATCATCCAAAAACGCAGTCTGCGCGTGTGATGTTGCTCTATGCTCTTGAGGATGCAATGTCCAACATTGAAGAAACAGGTGGCAAGGATGCAGTTACTGCTGCCATCATCAAATTCTTCACAGTATATAATGATAATGACCTGCTCGGTTTCATAAAGGCAAATGGCAGTGTGCATGCGAAAAAGTTCATGGGGAACATCCGCGATGGGAAGATCTACAGTCCACGCGTTCGTTTCACACACAAAACCCTTCCCCCGATAACAAAAATGGCACTTTCGACCATTGCACGCCACGGGGTTGCCAGAAAAATGTTTGAAACTGAACTCAAAAAGGAGCTGGATGACGTTTTGATTGACCTGAGTGTCGCATCAGGTGTTCCAAAGAACACTCGTATTGTGATCAATGAGGACGAAGGCTTTTTCTATGACGAATCCGCACTTGCTAACGGGTTGGTGCGTGCAATATCGCGCCAGATGTCATTGACTGCATTCGCACATCCGGACATGGTGGTGGATGCTGCTGGAATGGAATCTAAAATGCGGTCACTTGTTGATGATATTTCTCCAAAACTTATCAGGTTTATTCGTGGTGACCAGTATCTCCCTATTGAGGGATTGATACTTCTTCTCTATGGTGTTCATAATATTTTTGAGAAGAAAGACAATATAGATATTTCGATTCCACGGATCCGGAATATCACATGGCTGTACAAGACTGTGGAACTATTTAGCATGGAAGAGACATTAAAGAACCTGTTTGATTACTATTTCCACGAAAGGTATGGATTTTCGTATAGCGAAAAAGTATTTGAGGACCTGCAAATACTGGTTGCCATGGGTATTGTAGATGAGGACCTGCGATATTATGAGATGAATGAACGTTTCAGGCAGCGATATGAATATGTACTTACAAGCGATGGTGTGGAATATGCGAGATCGCTAAAAGATTCTTATAAGCACGAGTTTGCGGCGATCATGGATCATCTTATCATGAACAAACATTCGATACCGCGGGATATTGTAACAATAAAAGTTGATAGGTATTGCCGGACAACAAGACATCAGGTGAAAAACAAATGAGATTGGAAGAAGCAGTTCTACTTAGGACTACAAATAAAGGGAAATTACGTGAATTCATTACTACTGTATCAGAAGAAAAGTTCCATTCTGACTTCGGGATCATAGATCTTGGAGAGCTGCTGCAAAAAGAGATCGGCGATACGATAACATCGCACATGGGCCAGGTTTTTGTTATCCAGAAACCGCGAATGCCTGATATGTTCAAGTATGCCAGGCGCACGGGCGCGCCCATGATGCCAAAGGATATCGGTTCGGTCATTGCATACACTGGCCTGAATAAACAGGATTCGGTACTTGATGCCGGCACAGGTTCAGGGATCCTCGCGATGTATCTTGGTTCTATCGCAAAACGTGTTGTGAGTTATGAGGTCAAGGATGATTTTGCTACAGTGGCGCGCAGGAACATAGAACGCGCAGGGCTTGATAATGTAGAGGTGCGCTGCGGTAATATCGTGAATGAGATATCAGCCCTTGATGAGAAGTTCGATGTAGTAACTCTTGATACGATCGATGCGATGGATGTTATCCGGAATGTCAAAAAAGTGTTGCACGCCGGGGGATTCGTTGTTACATACTCTCCGTTCTTTGAGCAGACAAAGGAAATTCGGGATAGGATGGCAGAGGCTGGTTTTGTGGATGTTACAACCATTGAATGCATTGAGCGCGAGATATCTTTTTCCGACCGGGGGACGCGTCCGTCAACAGCACGTGTCGGGCACACTGGTTTCATCACGATCGCAAGAACGTGACGGAGTGGCAAAATAATACAAACGTATTTGTATAGATGGTTTCGATAAAATTTTGATGCATAGTCCATATTGCAAAACCCCGCACAGCAATACCGCCGCAGGCGGCGTATTTCAAACATTATGAAATATATACCTCAGTCGAATCAAACTGAACATTTTCAATAACATTGTTGTGTAAAAAATCTATGCTGCGTTATCCTATATTTAGCTTATAGAGGTTGTCCTGCAATTCAAAAATTCAGGAAAAAAAGGTTAAATCTGGATTTAAATACAAAAAGAAAGGTAACTATTCAGCCATCCTTGAGACCGGACACCGATGGCGAAAATCCTCGAATTTGTGCTTGTGGCACTACATTTTTCAGTTTTTAATACTGAGTCTACACACATCGATTTTAAAGGTATTTGTCAATTGTGCGTAATTATCAATTTATGGATTATTCAGTCTACTGATAATGTTTATGTATGGCTGAATAGTTACAAAGAAAGATCAATACTATTGAATGCCGTAATTATTGGACAGCCCCTATATACTACAAGAAAGTCATATATTGAATTGCAGAAATGCCATTTTCTCAATAGGTGTTTGTGAATATGAGATACTCAACGACGCCAAAAAGTGAGATCATACAGAATCCACATCACTATAATATCTACTTGGAAGGGGTCAATACATCTACTCACATAAACCAGCGTGAAACACGGACATTTACCTTACACCATCGCCAGTGATGGTAAATTTGCATGTCTCGCCTTCTGGGCGCGAGCGGTGCTTCCACAGTTTTGCATATCTGGTACCGCGCCTATTTTCTGTGCGTTCAAGCTGGATTATTGTTTTTGAGATGTGTTCGATCCCGCTTCCCCCGATTGGTTTGAATGTTCCCGAACCGATATCAGTATACACCTGGTTAGTAATTACCACTATCATATTGTGCTTGCGTGCAAGACTGTGCAACAATCCTATCTGGTTGAACAGTTCACGACGGGTCCTGATACTTGAATCCTCATCATCCAGTTCGAACCTGTAGAATGAGGTCGCAGAGTCTACTATTATAAGTCCGATATTCTCGCCTGTGAGTTTTTCGATCTCTTTTACGGCAGCATATTGCTCTTCAAAACAGTGGGGTTCAAAAATAATGATCTGCTGCGCTATCTCTTTTGCATTCTCGCCTGCGATCTGCATGAACCTGTCAGGTGAAAGACTTTCAGTGTCTATGAAAATAACTTTTTTGCCGTGTTTTACGCATTCAACAGCAAGCTGGATGCAGATATTGGTCTTTCCGCTGCCCGCTTCCCCAAATATCTGGGTCACAACTCCTGTTTCAAATCCGCCTCCAAGGAGTTCGTCAAGCGGCTGACATCCTGATAAAAGTTGTGTGTTTATATTGTACACCTCGTGTCTTGGAATTACCTGTTATAATGGAGGTTAGGATATACATCTTTTGGCAATATACATTTGTTACCATAATTGGTAACACTAAAACCGGTACGAACAATATATGTTACCATATATGATTATGCATTTAAAAAAATGGTATTCAAAGATGGAATTGAAAAGTGTTATTAACCCTAAATGTCTTAATATGTATTACAATCGGGGGATTATTTCCACAACATTAACAATGGCGCCCGGGCATGTTTTTATCAAATCGTGCCCTGCCATTCCTCCTCTTGTGGCTTATTATTCTAAAAACCATTATGTAATTTAAAAGGTGTTAATTATGTCTGGAATTATAATCTATACAACCCAAACTTGCCCGAAATGTGAGCAACTGAAAAAAGTATTAAAATCAAATAATGTATCCTTTGATGTAGCAGATATGTCCACAGCAGAGTCGCTGACAGAGTTACGGGTAAATGGGGTATTCACAGTTACAGCTCCGGTTTTGCAGGTCGGTGATGAATTTATGGAATATGAAAAACTGTTCAATGGAGCGGACGTGAACCTTGACGCACTCAGTGATATTCTGTAATAACAATAAAAACGTAGATGAAATTATTCGAAAATAATACAAAAGGAGCGGGTAAAATGATCAAAATGGATAATGATCCATTCACAGGGCACCATGTCGTGCAAAGAACACTTGACGGGCAATCAATCCCTACCATGCCTAAGGTGCGTACAACAGATGGGCACATGGTTGAATGGGATCGAAATGTGGTTGTGGAACAACTTATAAAGGAAACCGTACTCAGCGAGCAGTTCTACGGTAAGCCGGCAATTACAATGGAACAGGCAAAGGACATTGCAAAAGAAACCGAAAAACGAATTCGCAATATGGATCTAAAATTCCTGTCAGGTCCGCTTGTCCGGGAAATTGTTAATATCGTGCTTCTTGAGCGCGGACATGTCGAATGGCGTAACATCTCGACGCGTGTGGGTACTCCGGTATATGATGCTTACAGGATAGATATAGGTACGGGATTTGAGGCAAAAGATAATGCTAACCTTCAGGAGAATGCCGAGACATCCCACAAAAAGAAAGCGGATAAAATATCAAAGGAACAGTACCTGTTGCTCCTGCCTCCGAAACTTGCCGACCTGCACTTAAATGGTGATATTCACATTCATGATCTTGAGTATCTCGGGACCCGTGCGTTCTGCCAGGACTGGGACCTGAGATATTTCTTCTATTACGGACTTATGCCTGATGGTTCCGGAACAAAAGCAAGTGTAGCAGGTCCGGCAATGAAAGCAGAGGTTGCGGTCCTGCATGCAGTCAAGGCGCTTGGAAGCGCACAGACTAACTTTGCAGGCGGGCAGGGGTTCTATAACTTCCTTACGTTTATGGCCCCATACTTTGAGGGGATGAAATATATTGAGATCGAGCAACTTATGCAGATGTTCGTTTACGAGATGACACAGATGATGGTTGCACGCGGCGGCCAGCTTGTTTTCTCTTCGGTACAGTTGTCACCAGGGGTTCCAAAACTCTGGAAAGACAAGCCAGTAGTATATAAGGGACGTGTTTGGAATGGGGAACAGGCTGAGCTCCGCACTTATGGCGAGTTTGAGCGTGAGGTCAGGCTCGGGTTCAAGGCCATTATGAATGTCATGATGGAAGGCGATTACTGGGGTAAGCCATTCAATTTCCCGAAACCTGAGATATCGATCGAGCCCGACTTTATGCAGGAAGATGAGAATTTCAACCGTGCAAACCCTGAAATTCCCACTTATGACGAACTCTATACAATGTCATTTGATCTCGCTGCAAAATACGGAACACCATACTTCGATAACCAGTTGCCGGCATACAGGGGTGCAGGAGAAGGTATCTCATGTTACCAATGCTGTGCATACCAGTTCTCTGCTACTGCTGAAGACGATTCAAATTTCGATAATAAATTAGATTTTAAGGATGGGATGCACTTTTCAATGGGTGCATGGCAGGTTGTTTCACTTAATTGCCCGAGGGCTGCATACAGGGCAAAAGGCGATGACCAGCAACTGTTTGCACAACTTAAACATATGATGGACCAGACCATTGATGTATTCAAGACCAAGCGGTACTGGATGGATAATATAATAAAAAGCGGCAGGATGCCGTTTGCAACCCAGCAGCCAAAGGATCCGATCACAGGCAAGCGTGGTTCGATTGCTGTGGATCTGGATGCCCTTGTGTATACGATTGGAATTGTCGGTCTTAACGAGCTGGTGCAGCACCACACAGGTGCTCAGATGCATGAATCCAGGGACGCGTTCAAACTTGCGGTGCGTGCGATGACCGAGATGGAGATGTATTCACAGGAATTAAGCAAGAAGTATGATATGGAGATAGCTCTTGCAAGAACACCTGCTGAAACAACATGCCAGAGATTTGCAGTGTCTGATCTTTTGCATGCAGAGTTTGCAGGGTATGCCGAATCTATTATTAAAGGCGATGTTGAAACTGCAAAGAAGAATGTAAAGGAAACACGTGATCTTCCGGTCTATTATACCAATGGAACCCATGTTCCCCCTGGTGCGAATGTTTCGATCATTGACAGGATCAATACTGAGCATGTGTTCTTCCCTATCGTGGATGGCGGAAATATTCTTCATATCTGGATGGGTGAAGGGCACCCTGATTCAAAGGGCCTGAAGGAATTTGCGATGAATATTGCAAAGAACACGCAGGTCGGTTATTTTGCATTTACAAAGGATATGACGGTTTGTATGAATGATTTCCATGTTGAATCAGGATTAAAAACTGTATGTTCAAACTGTGGTTCAGATAATATTGAACATCTTTCAAGAGTTACCGGCTACATCCAGGCAGTAGGTGGCTGGAATGCGGCAAAGAAGCAGGAACTGGAAGACCGCATGCGATATAGTGCAGCTGACATGACGTGATATAAAAGTATGGTTAAAGGGATTGGATGAAGGTTAATTATGGGATGACCATCCCTATCTCGACTGTTGATTGGCATGGCAGGGTGTCAATCTCTATTTTTTTCAGGGCCTGCCCTTTCAGGTGTCCTTATTGTCACAACTATAAATACCTGTCAGATACCGATATCATTGATACGGCAGAGATCGAGAAGGACATCATAAAATCAAAGCCTTTTGTGAGCAGTGTCCTTTTTTCAGGAGGTGAACCCTTTTTGCAGGTGGGTGCACTGAAGCATCTTGCTGCGTTTGCTAAAAAGAACGGGTTGCTTGTGGGCATTCATACCAATGGTTTTTATCCGGAGCATGCGGCTGAACTGATTGCGGAGGGACTGGTTGATAAGTTGTTCATTGACGTTAAAGCTTCGCCGGATGATGTTGACCTGTATGGCAAGGTCACTGGATATGGTGAGTATAATGCCGTTGTTGGTATGCCGGGGGAGATCGTGGATCGGGTGACGAGAACGGTTGATATTGTTGCTGCCAGTGATGTTGAACTTGAGATAAGGACTACTGTGATACGTAATCTTATTGGTAGCGCTGATGACGTTTCCATGATCGCCAGATGGGTTGCCGGGCATGTAAAGGATACGGATGTTCCTTATGTTATCCAGCAAGGTCTTCCTGAAAATTCAATGCGTGAGAGTATGCGTGATGTGTTGCCTTTTGACAGGGATGAGATCCTGGAACTTGCAAAGCATGCGCATGAATTCCGTGATAATATCTGGATTCGGGTAAAGGATCACGGTAACGAAAAGGTTAGGTTCGAATAGGTTCGAAGTTTAGCCAAAATTTTTATATGTTCGTTGAGTATTACCAAATGCCATTCGATTAAAATGGCATTTGACCAAGCAATGGAGCGTGCTGACATGAAACGAATGTATGGTGTTTTTGTTTTTATCCTGATTGTGTTTGCAATACTGGCACCTGGCTGTTTGAGCCTGGAAACAGGTGGACAGGCACAGTATGCCAATGACAATGTTGAGTATGGTGCTGCTTTAAAGAGCCAGGCATATTCTCTCGAAGATACAGGTGGAATTGTGAGTGATTCTTCCGATGAGATAGTCGAAGAATCGATATCCAGAAAGGTGATCACAACTGCAGACCTATCTTTAGATGTAGATGATGCTTCAATTGCAGTGGATATGGTTATTAACATCACACAGGATGCTGGCGGTTTTGTTTCGAGTTCATCGGTGTATAATAATTACTATGGCGAGGGTACGGGAAAAGCGGGTTATGTTACGATAAGGATCCCGCAATCCGGCTTTACTCCTGTTATGGATGAGATCGGGATGCTTGGTTCGGTTACATCAAAGAGCATAAGCGGCAGGGATGTTACAGAGGAGTATACTGATCTTAGTGCCCGCCTTGGAAATCTTGAAAGGCAGGAGTTGCGTCTTTTGGAGATCTTGAACATGACGACAACTGTTGATGAAGTGCTGGATGTTGAGCGGGAACTTGGACGCATCCGGGGTGAGATAGAGAGCCTGACCGGCAGGTTGAATTACCTGAATGACCAGGTTGATCTTTCGACGATCAATGTGCGTGTGAGTGAACCGAGACCTATTACACATTCATGGGGCCTGCGGAATGCAATATTGGATTCGGTGAATGGTTTTATCTCTACTGTTAATGGTTTGATCGTGTTTATAGGGTATGTGCTTCCGATATTGATATTCGTGACAGTGAGCGGTGGCGTCATAATATTTATCAGGAACAGGGTTCGTAAATGACCCTATATGTGACCTGTGATGTGCGTTCATTGGCGTTCGGCCAAGGTATTTTATTGGCTTCCTGCTAATGTTTTCAGGTAAAAGCAATCTGGCACATATTCACAATTAAAATACGAAGTGTTGGGTCTTAAGGATAAATATGTGATGATATATTGCTGCAAGAGGGTGCAAAAAGTTGGTATTGTAGCACCTTCTTAATCTCTGCGTGCCCGAAGGTGAACAGGTACAAGCAAATTAAATTTTAAGATATTGAAAGTCATGCAGGTTTGAACATTTTTATATATATTATCCTGCATTCTATTATTACACACAGAGGTGTATGCATTTTTCCAAAAAAATGGGACTTATTATGAATGAACTAACGATACTGGTTATAAACAACTACGGACAATTCTGCCACCTGATACACAGGACAGTACGTGATCTTGACATGGATTCAAGGATCGTATCGAACATGACCATGGTAGAAGATATTATGGATAAAGGGCCGGACGGACTTATTTTAAGCGGTGGTCCTACAATGGAGCGCGTAGGTCTCAGTTCTGAATATATCGAACAGATCGATGTTCCGATATTGGGAATATGCCTCGGGCATCAACTGATCGCAAAAACGTTCGGCGGAGAGGTTGGTTCAGGCGAACATGGCGGATACGCCGATATTGGGGTCGAAGTTATCGATGAGGACGACATCCTGAGGGGTATCGGTCCTAATATTTCAGTCTGGGCGTCACACGCTGATGAGGTCACGGTCATGCCTGAAGGATTTATACAACTTGCACGTTCCGATATATGCGAGATCGAGGCTATGCGCCATCCGAAAAAACCTATTTATGGGGTGCAGTGGCACCCGGAGGTTGCGCATACGGAAAAAGGGGAAGAGTTGTTCATGAACTTTTTGGAGGTTTGTGAGGAGTATAAACAGGTGCAGTTATAATTTTAAATGAAACTCCCCACAGCAGAGCTGTGGGGCATTGCAATTAAGACAAATATACATTCGATTGAAAAATCAATTGTTCCTCTCTACTAAAAAGTTTATTGTGAAATTATACTGTAACTTTGTATTTTTTATAGTATATAATCTATAGGACTATGTAGTCTGAGTTAATCCGACCTCAGGGTGAATTTTCTCGTGGTATATGTTTTATAAACATATAGTCTGAGTTAATCCGACCTCAGGGTGAATTTTCTCGTTGTATATAATCTATAAGATTATGTAGTCCGAGTTAATCCGACCGTAGGGAGGATTTTCTTGTTCTTCGATACATAAATAACAAGCTTGGTCACCAAATGGAAATATCTGTTAGTCATACCATTTATAGAATCCCGCACAATCTGTGCACCAAAGTGCATCGCCGCGTGTTTTGAATTCATTTGAGTCTGGAACAAGAACACATAATCTGCACGAAACCAAAAAAAAGCAATATCAATAACCCATGGTTAAAAAAACATATTACGAAATATTGGACGTTGATAAGAAAGCATCCCAAAAATATATTAAGTCCGCTTACCGCAGGTTGGCTTTGCTATATCATCCCGACAAAAACAAGTTGCCAGAAGCCGAAGAAATGTTTAAAGAAATCGCAGAGGCTTATTCAGTCCTATCAGACCCAATCAAGCGGAAACAATATGATATAGACAATGAACCAAGAAATGTCACGCTAAGACGTGAACAAGAAAAGAGATGGCAAATAATAAGGGAGCAAAAACAAAGAGATGCCAGAACAAACCAGATTCGATGGGATTTCAATCTATACCAGGAACAAGAACACATTAAAGATAAACAAAGAGAAAATGAAGCTATGAATATTATGTATGGATAACAGCATTTCCACACTATCCACCCGGCGCGGAAGCGGCGGCATGTTCCTAAAATTGCATGAAAATCCACAAAACCTCTTACACCAGAACCATTTGCAAAAAGGGCTCAAAAATCATTTAGAATACTTCCCACCCGCGTGATTTTGAATATGCCGTTCGTGCTATCAAAGAGGGTGCAGACAGTGCGAACCGTGATTTCTCAAAGTTCGATGTTGGTGCTTACACAAGTTTTTCCGTTGCAGACACATCGGATGCTGCAATGAAAGCCGCCTGTCCTGTGATCGCTTTTATTGTTGCAGGTTCGCCTGATGCGGTGTTCGAGAAGCACGGAATGTCGCTTGATGATGTGGGAAAGGTGCGCGCAGGCTTTAAGAAAGGTTTTGGCGACGCAGTCCTGCGGTCACTGATGATATGGTGGATGATTTCGATATGCGGAAATCCCGATGAATGTATCAGCCGGATCGATGAGTTGATCAAAGCAGGTGTCACCCAGATCGTTACCGGTTCACCACTTGGTCCGAAAAAACCTGATAGCTGAGAGGTAAATTGGCACTTCTGATACTTCCAGTCAGACCTCCGGGTTTAGGTGCATTGTTCCTCTCGCCATGTGTCACAAAGTCCATCCAGTCATTGATGTGTAACTCGCCAACCATGGGCCTGTCAAAGGGATGGGTCATCACATAGTTCTTGAACTGTTTCCGGAACAGGTCCTTGAACACATCGGCATTGAATCCGTCCCATTCAAGGATTGCTGACATTGCAGATACGAGATATTATAAATTATATACAACAAGAAAATAATCACAATGCATTGCGCCGATCAACGATCTTTTGCGCCTTTCCGGCAGTTCTTGGAAGCGTTCCCTTCTCAACAAGTTCCACATTAGTCCTGATGTTCAACACTGCCTTCAATTCATTTTCGACATGTTTGCGCACTGCTGCAAGGTCTTTCAGTTCACCGGTAAATGCATTATCCTCAAGTTCAACCCTTACTGTGATCTCATCCATCCTGTGCTGGTTCCGATCCAGCAATATCTGGAAATGCTCAGTAACCTCCGGGATCTTTGCTATCACATCTTCGATCTGTGACGGAAACACGTTGATACCCCTCACAATAAGCATATCATCAGCCCTGCCAAGCACCCTTGAGATTCTCTGGGTAGTCCTGCCGCATGCACATTCGCTCTCAAGGAGACGGGTGATGTCTCCGGTATGATACCTGATAAGCGGCAACGCTTCCTTTGTAAGGGATGTCAGGACAAGTTCACCTTTCTCGCCTTCTGCGACCTGTTCACCATCATGATCCAGCACCTCTACAAGGAAATGATCACTCCATATATGTAATCCATCCTGTTCCTTGCACTCAAAAGCAACTCCGGGACCAAACATTTCCGAAAGTCCGTATGAATCATACGCCTTAATGTTAAGCGCATTTTCCAGCTCCTTTCTTGTATTCGATGACCACGGTTCAGCACCGAAACACCCGATATTTAATGACAGTTTATCCAGGATATCCATCTGCTCTGCGGTCTCAGCAAGATAAAGCGCATATGAAGGGGTGCAGTGCAATGCGGTCACACCATAATCGATCATCATTTCAAGTTGCCTGACCGTGTTTCCTGTACCACTTGGAACAGTCATAGCACCTAATTTTTCAGCACCGTAATGGACACCCAGTCCACCTGTGAATAAACCATAATTGACAGCATTTTGTAATACATCATCCGGCCTGACACCAACCATCATAAGATCCCGTGCCATCAGGTCAGACCATGTGTCAATGTCTTGTGCAGTGTACCCTACAACAGTTGGTTTCCCGCTTGTGCCGGATGAGGCATGGATACGCACGATATCTTTTTTTGGGACTGCAAACAATCCGAACGGGTAACTATCCCGAAGATCTTGTTTCACGGTCGATGGAAGAAGGGGTGCATCATCCAGGGATTTGATATCACCAGGAACAACACCTTGCTGCCTGAACTTCCCGTTATAGAATTGAACATTTTTGAATACATGGGTAACAGTTTTTTTCAGGCGTTTAAGTTGTAATTTCTTAAGTTCACCATGATCCATTGTTTCGTATTTTGGCTGCCAGTATTCCATAAAATATTCTCCATGTTTTGCACAACTTATTCGAATATGTGATTTGCCTCTTTGTTTAAATGCATTGCTCTTTATCATAAATAATGGATTTTTGACAACTAATAATATACATTACCAAATGCCATATCAAAAAATGATATATACACCTTCGTACATTAGGATGGTGCGCATATTGCTCTTAATTTGCGGGCCCGTGGTCTAGTTGGCTATGACATCGCCTTTACACGGCGAGGATCCTGAGTTCGAGTCTCAGCGGGCCCATTAATTTTTGTGAACTCTTATTCAGGTATGCGCGATTTAATTCTGTTTAGAAGAAGTACTATTCTAAGTAATCTGGCACAATGTTAGTTATCTGGAAATCCAGAACGGCTTTATCATCTGTATTTATGGACTTCGCGCTCTTTGCGGTGTTGTGACAAGAAAGTCATATCTTGAATTGCAGAAATGCCACTCGCTCCATGCTAAATCACTAGCATTAAGAGTAATTTGTCAGAATAAGGGTGAAAGAACAGCAGGAATTGACGGCGAAAAGTGGTTAACACCCGAAGCAAAAATGAATGCTG
>DQIP01000108.1 GCA_020793565.1 Candidatus Methanovorans sp. | reverse complement strand
TTCGATTTGTTTCATGGCCGATCCCATTCCATAGATGGAGTTAGAGGTAATTATTGTGGTGGCCATTTGTCCTAATGATAAAATACCTGGGAATTGGGTTATTGTTCCAATACTGTATGAGAAAAGCCATCGTATTATCCATATTTTTGGAGTCATACTGTTCAATGTGAACTTGATTGCTAACCACATCGATGAGATTGATTGAAGAGATGTGACCATATCCCTTAATGAATCGCGGACCAACAAGGTCCACCTGATGCATCTCATTGATTTGCGTGGGATTTAGAGTGTACGCTTTTTGGATTTGACACGCGTATCGCTCTCGCTTATTGATTTTCAGGCCATGTTTTTTAGGTGCTCTTGAATGGGATATATACCACTCGACTTCGCCAGTTTTGAATCTATTTATCCACTTAAAAAGCCACTTCTCAGACCGATTTACATCTCTGCAAACATTTGATGGTTTATCGCCTTTAAGATAACGATTTACAGCATCAATTCTCTCTTGTTTGTCAATATTCATGACATATCACAAAAGATACGTTAATGGATCTTATGTTAAAAGACTGTACGATGTATTGACCCCTTCTACGTTCAATGGCTCTGATTCCGTTTTTTTCCACCAGTAGTTTGCAGACCAAAATAACCTGTTCTTATGTTAGGTGTCGTTTGTGAATGGAGTACCTTTGGTCTCGGGAAATCTCATTCCACAGGTTTTACATATGAACATTTGCTTGCCTTTGGCATTAAACCCATTTTTAGTGATGTGACCTCTATTTTTAATTTGGTAGTCTGGACATTGTTCACTTAAACATATCTGGTTTTCTAAATTTGCTCCATACATGCATAATGTTTTGGGATTGAAAGCATATAAAAATCATAATCAATGGGACACGACCAAATTTTTAGAAAACCGATTAGGAAAGATACATGGAAATTTCATACTGAAATTGACAAATCGTATATTCAAAATATGTGTTCTATATATTTACAAATAAACATCACAGTCTTACGGTATGATAAATCCATGACTGCGTAGAAACACGTGTTATATTTGCCAAAATTAATACCACAAAACTTAAAAGGGGTGTTATCTATCATTTTGTAATAACACTATAGTATGGAGGTACAAAATTGAAAGGAAAATTCATTCGATGTTTGTTATTGATAGGACTTTTTTTATGTTCTACAGGCATGGCAAGTGCTCATTTCACAATGGTATTCCCAAGTGATGATGCGAGTAGCGTATGGGATGTTACACCTGAAGATTACATTGCAGATCTTGGAGATACAAAAACAATATACATGATGTGGGGACACCCGTATGAACACATATTATTTAATATGGGATCTATGCCCAAAGTATCTATTATGAAACCAGACGGCACGGTTGAACAACTTACAGTCGAAGAGATTACTGTTGATGGGCAGGATGAAGATGGCAATCTTGGAACCTTTGTAGCTTATAAGACCTCATTTACTGTTGACCAGATGGGCGATTCCGTAGTAGCTGTCAAATATTATGACCCTGATGAAGATCTTATTGACTACACCAAAGCAGTGATTCACTGTGGTGTGGAGATGTGGGAAGGCTGGGATGCCGAGGTCGGACAGGAAACCGAGATAATCCCATACATGCGACCTTATGGTATGGAAGAAGGTTTTGTCTTCGCTGGAAAAGCAATGCACAATGGTGCAATATTTGCAGGTGCTCCGGTAGAAGTAGAAATATACCACACACTTGATCTTGGTATAGAGATCGTAGAAAAAGCCGAGGAAATGTACCCATACGATGCACCGATGGTATTTACAAGGCTCACTACATCCAATGTGAACGGAGATTTCATGTATACGCTTGACGAACCTGGAATATGGTTTGCAGGTGTAACAATGGAACCGGAAAGTGGATCTAATGTAAGGGGTGTATTTATCATTCCGGTGATTGAGGCATTCCCGTCAGCAGGAGAGTCGTCGTCTGCACCATCCGCATCAAGTGCAGAACTCCAGCAGGCAGTTGCTGAAGCAAAACAGGCAGCAGAAGATGCGAAAGCAGCAGCCGCAGAAAGTTCAACACCCAGCACGCCAGGGTTTGGATCTATCGTTGCTGTTGTTGGAATTCTTGCAGCGCTCTTCATTGTAACGAAGAGGAAATTATAAAGCATGGCCTAGCAGGGGTTTAGCCCCTGCCTATTTTTTATGCATAATTATTTGTAAGTTATCTAGTTGTTGTATTGTACTTTAAAGGAAGGAGGGATAAATAGTGCATATATCAGATGGTGTTTTATCTCCCATGGTTATAGCAGTTGGCTTTGGAATAACACTGGTACTACTTGTAATCACTCTATGGTGGAACAGGAATGATGGGAATGTAGCCGAGCAGATCCCAAAACTGTCAGTGATGACAGGAGCATTTTTTGTTGCATCCCTGATCCATATACCAGTACCACCGACCTCTGTTCATCTTATACTCAATGGTCTGATGGGTGTGGTACTGGGGTTACTCGCATATCCGGCAATATTCATAGGTCTCATCCTGCAGGCACTATTATTTCAACACGGTGGAATTACCACTATCGGAATAAATTCCGTAATTATGGGGATACCTGCACTTATCTCTTATGGTATATTCAAGGTCGGATATAGAAAAGGCATTCCTCCTGCAATAATCGGAGCAATATCCGGAGGTTTTGCAATCTTTCTCGCAGTGATTTTTTTAGCAACGGCTCTTATAACAACAGGCGAAGAATTTATAGGAATTGCAAAACTTGTCACAATATCACATATTCCGATCATAATAATTGAAGCTGTTATTACTGGATCTGTTGTTGCTTTTCTTGTAAAGGTCAAACCAGAATTATTACCTATAGATGTGGAGGTAACAAAAGATGAAGATAATTAGATACTTGAGTGTGTTGACACTAATATTAGTCCTGTTTATGACATTAATGCCAGTAGCATCCGCACACAGGGTATACATAAAGGAGCAGATAAAGGAAGTGCAGATATGGACATATTACGGTGGCGGGACTCCTATGGTAGATGCAGATGTGGAGATTTATTCTATAAAAGATGGACAGGAAGAACTCTACCTTGAAGGCATGACTGACCAGGATGGTATGTTCTATTTTGAACCAAAATTGGGTGTATCCCAATACCGGACGATAGTATCTGCGACAGGACATAGTACTGATAAAAAGATAGACCTGGCAGGAGGGATACAGCAGGAAGAAGCAGAATTGCCGCTGTTTATGAGAATGTTTGTTGGATTTGGATACCTTGCAGGTCTGGCTGGAATAGGAATGCTTTTTGCAGCCCGTAAAATAAAGCGGGAACATAGTAATAATTAAGGGAGAACAGTAATTCATGGAATATCCGGAGATTGACAGGTATGCATCACTCAAATCTCCAATACACCAGTTTGACCCAAGAGCAAAGATTATTACTTTTTCCATTCTTATTTTTTCTTTTGTATTTGTAAATAATCTCACAATTGCTGGCATGAACCTGTTTTTTACATTTGTACTTCTCCTTATCTCAAGGCTGCCACTTAATTTCGTGTTTAATCGCATAAAATGGGTATTTTTATTTGTACTCCCGTTTCTTATAATCATGCCATTTACTGTAAGTGGGTCTGAGCTGGCAAGCATTGCGGGCATTAAGATGACTTATGAGGGATTTATGTATGGAAGTTTGATCGTGCTCAGGGCAATCGCAGCAGTAACACTCGTATTAACAATGCTCGGGACAATGCGATTTGATACAACGATCAAGGCATTATATATGCTGAAAATTCCGGGTTTGTTTATTCAGATGCTAATGTTCACATACCGTTATATTTTTGTTTTTTTAAGTGATTTTTTAAGTATGTGGAAAGCAATGAGTTCCAAAGGCTTCAAACTAAGGTCAAACATATATACACTCTCTATTTTGGGAAACCTGATTGGGATGCTCATCGTAAAGAGTTATGAAAGGGCTGAGAATGTTTATCATTCGATGATATCCAAAGGGTATACAGGAAACCAAAAAACCCTGGTAAAATTCAATATGGCAACAAAGGATTATGCACTAACTATTGTTTTGATAGGTATTGCTATCCTTCCGCATGTTTGTTCAATGGTGATATGATGAAAGAAGCTATATCTGTAAAAAAATTAAGTTATTCGTATAGGGATGGGACAAAAGCACTGGAAAATGTTAATATTACAATAAATGAAGGTGAAAAAGTAGTTATAATAGGACCCAACGGCGCTGGTAAAACCACACTTTTTCTTCATCTCAATGGCACCATCGAAAGTCCGGAGAATAATGTGTACATATTCGGACAAAATATCGGAAAAATGGCAACCAAAGATAAAATAAAAGAAGTTGGAATTGTTTTTCAGGATCCTGATAATCAGTTGTTCATGCCCACGATTTTTGAGGATGTTGCATTCGGCCCGATAAACATGGGCCTGGATGCGGAAGAAGTGGAAAGGAGAGTAAAAAAAGCCCTTGCAACCGTTGGTCTTTCAGGTTATGAAAAAAGGGTTCCCCATCATATGAGTTACGGTCAGAAAAAAAAGGCAGCACTTGCGGCAGTACTCTCTATGGAACCAAAAATACTGGTACTTGATGAGCCTACGGCCAATCTTGATCCTAAGAGTAGATCGGACCTGATCCGGGTAATAAACGAACTTAACAAAAAGGAGGGCATAACAATTGTGATCGCGATGCATGATGTAAATGCCCTTTCTGAACTTTCAGACCGTGTTTATGTGCTCAACAAAACAATAATGGCTGAAGGTTGTGCAAGAGATATTTTTTCAGATTCCAGGCTTCTTGAGAAAAACAATCTGGTAGCACCAGACATTTTCAACCTCTTCAAGATTCTGAAATGCTTTGGTTATGACTATGAGGAACTCCCCCTGTCAATGAATGAAGCGGCTGAGATCCTCACAAAGGCAATAAAAAGCGCGAACGGACATATTCATCTCCATATAGGTGAGCATACGCATGACGATATTTATAAGATAATTGGTCCATAATATTGTTGATTTCTGGAGTGAATTCATCCAGCTACCAGGGTATTGTGTATTCTGGTGGGTGGAAAAACAAGAAAGCACCCTTCGGGTGCAAATTTAATGTAGCTACGGCTGAGCATTTACCTCACACCAGTCCGTTATTTTCATGTC
>DQIP01000109.1 GCA_020793565.1 Candidatus Methanovorans sp. | reverse complement strand
TTCCATGATGGATGCCTTTGTTTATCAGGCACGATCGTTTAAAACAAAAAGCGGACTAGCGAATTTTTGTTATAATCAATTTTCATTTATGAATAAAAGAAGGTTTAATACGGGTAAATGGAAAGGTCATTCTCCATTAGACCGAGCGCAAAAAAATTATGGATAATACTACAAAATAGTTTAGAGTTAGAGGTATGTAGTGGTAACTATCATAATATTACATATTTTAGATGAGTTTTTGGGTGTTTAGTGTGTGAAGTTCAACTGTTGTGAGTGATATATTAATAATTCAGGGAATTTGTATACGATTTAGTCAATATTTCCATAGAGCAGAAAAAAATAAAAAGTCTCCCAACGATTATAATGTATGGAGGAGCCATAGCAACGATAAAAACTCTAATGGCAGAATTCAAGAGGTCTGCACATTCTGATTATCATGAAATTCGAAGAGATTTCACACACAAGATCATATTCGTTCTGGACTTTTTGATTGCCGGTGACATTTTAAAGTCAATTGTTACCCCAACCCATGAAGAGTTAATTTTTCTTGGCGCAATAGTTGGCATCCGATCCATATTGGGATACTTTTTGGGCAAAGAATTGAACGAATTTGACAAAAAATAAGTGAAAAGCCATAGGGCTTTTCATTTATAGCACCTACAAAGATAATTTTAATTTATGTCACGATTTTATCCAACTGTCCCATCTCAACAGCCCGCCTGACCTCTAAAGCAACACGCCGACCTGTGCTCATTGGTTTACGCCATATGGTGTTACCGTATGGGTGCCCGACAGACATGTGGACATTGGTTCCACCGCCAACCCTTGGTGCGACATCGTAGATGTAGAAGTTGAGGTCCTTGTCAACGCATGTCTGGAGACAGAATGGTCCGATCACGCCCGGGTCATAATATTCCTTTGAGGCTTCAACGTACTGTTCTGACAGTTTGAACACTTCTTCAAGCAATGATTCCCGAAGCGTTGCGGAGTTGTGACCGCATACGGTGTATTCAGGTGTTAGCTGGTGCTCGGCAAGATTTATCTGCTGTGGTGCAGGCAGGCGGACATGACCGTCAAGACTTGTCTCGAATCTCCAGTCAATTCCGAGTATCTCAAGTTTGTTCATCTCGGTCTCGATCGGGGAGTAGAACATATCAAAGTTGAACACAGGACCAATGATGTATCTCTCGATCCTTGCTTCTGCGAGTCCCTCTTTAGTAATGACACCCTGGCGGAGCAGTGCCTCGGATTTCTCGACATATTCTGCATAAGTGCCGGCTGTGAAGAAACCTCGTTCAAGTGTTTTGACAGCATGAGGCAGTTTAACCATTACAAGCTCATCAATGTCTTGGGGGTCATTGATTCGCTCAGGGAATGGCAGTCCTGCTTTTTCCAGGATCCAGTAATAGTCGCGCTCCATCCCTCGCTCTTCACTTCTGAGCATGTTACGGCTTCCGACCATAGGCACTGCAAAATCGTTCTCGATCTCATCGATGCCACAGTATGATGTGAATGAACGGTTCGGGATGAACATAACATTGTCATCGACCATTTTTTTTTGGTTCTGCGGGAGAAGTATCTCATTGAATTTATTGTATACAACAGTCTCATCAACGATCCCGCGAACGACATTGCCTGATGCATCCCTCTGTGATTTGAAGTAATCTGTATATGTCTTCTCACGCCCTGTCTGGCATATCGCAAATGTGTCAAATCCCTCTTCAACCGCACCGTCACATACATCCAGAGCAGAATGCGATGCAACCATCCCGATCTTCAATTTTTCTGTATCATAATCGTTAACGATGTCCTGAATTTGTTTCCTATCGATCATTGTTTGTCCTCATTCGTGTATTTGTGGTGTAATGGATTTTAGGGTTAATAAAAGGTTTGGATTTTTGATGTGATATATAATTTCACTTTGAGATTAAGACTTGAATGATCATTTTTACTACATATCAAAATTGTCCTGTAGACGGATGCGGTACTGAACTTAAAGTGCTAAAAACACAAAATACCACTGTTAAATCGTTACGCTACGGCGAATTTACTTCCCGGGAAACAATCTTGTTCTGCTCAGATCATAAGTATGATGGAGAAATAATCATAAAATATGATTCTGATGAATTAAACCAATTAGTTCCACCATATTCGAATTTTGCATATGATGTGATTGTCTTCATCGGTATATCCAGATTTTTCCACAATAAACAGAAATTCGAAATACAGGAAGAACTTCGAATTAAATATGGATTGCATATCTCCGATGGTAATATAACCAATCTCTCCGATCGCTTTTTGATTTATACAAAATGTGTTCATGAATTAGCTTATCTGGAGATCCGATCTGTGATTGAGGGGAGAGGCGGTTACATATTACATATCGATGCAACAGTGGAAGAAGACAGCGACAGTGTCTTTGTTGGAATCGATAGTGTAAACAGCTGGGTACTTTCCTCTCGAAAAATAAAAAGTGAAGAGGCAAAACAAATCGTACCTTCACTGCAAGAAATTAAAAACCAATATGGTGAGCCTCTTGTAATAAAAAGAGATATGGGGAAGGGGATGGAAAAAGCGGTTTCGATTGTATTTCCAGATGTTATGGACACGATTTGCCATCAGCATTTTGTAAGAGATGTGGGAAAGGATATTCTTTCAGAACAATATGGTTTGATTAGAAAAGGTCTCATTGCTAAGAAAATAAGAACACGTCTTAATAGACTTTTGGAGCAGCTGATTGTTGAAATTAATGAAATGAGTTATGATGTCAACGTAACCTTTGAATCGCTTGTAAATTGCGAACTCATATAACTTAGAACCAACAAAACCGTTATGCTTTATGCTATTGTTACCTGGATTATCAATTATCCCAAGGAAGGCGATGGATTGGGTTTTCCCTTCGATATGCCGTATGTTTCATTGTATGAAAGATGTGTTATTGCCAAAACTATGGTCGATAAGCTTGCCATGCTGATGGCTGAATTGAAACGTGTTTATAAGCCTTTATTTGAACTGAATAGCATTTTAGAGGATGCAGATAACCTGAAAATAAAATCCGAGTATGACGGGATGAAATATGGTCGGGAATTGTTTCTTGAATTACGCGAAGTTTTGAGGATCGAATCGAAGTCTGTCCCTTTAAGTGAGGGTTTAGAATGTGATTCTGATTCTGAAGTCTTTGAGATGAGGTCTAATCTTGAGCGCTTTAAAAAGAAATTATATAAACTGTTGCAAAACCCTGTTGCGGGAACTCGTGAGATTAAGATTGTCCTTGAACATATAGAAAAGTATTGGGAAGAGCTGTTTGTGACAAATTTCGAAATCGATCCGAGTGATCCATCTAAAGATATCAAGATGCAACGGACGGCACAATTCCAAAATCCAGTGATTTCAACAATTATATTAGACGCAGATTTACGCTGATTAACGCAGATGCAACCTTAAATCAGCGTAAATCTGCGTGAATCAGCGTCTTAAAAATAACTGGAAAATGGGACAGTGCCGCAACGGACAAACAACATTTCAGAAGGGTTTTTTAGAAAAGTCAAAACCAATCAGAGGAGAACACATGGAAATAAGAAGGTAGGTCAAGATTTGAATTTCTATGGTTCTATTCTGAACGACGTGGAAGAATTATTAGATTCAAACATGACGATTCTGAGATTTTAACTATTATTGAGAATAGTTTGGAAAACCTTGAGATGCAATCCAACGGTTTATTGATGCTATAGATATTTATTGTTACCTTGATTGTAATGTTTACATTTTCACTTCATCAATCAAAAAAGGCGGCTCAAAAATCCCTCGCTCTGTAATTATTGCACTGATATTCTCCATTGGTGTCGCATCAAAAGCCGGATTGTACACCTCAACGTTTATTGGTGCAATTTGCTCTTTTCCAAAGAAACGCAGTTCATCTGGATCACGTAGTTCTATTTCTACACTGTCCTCCCATCCGTCAAAATCAAAAGAAGATATGGGTGCAGCCACATAGAACGGAACCTCATGCTCCCTAGCAATAACAGAATGTGTGTATGTCCCGATCTTGTTGAACACTGCATCCTCAGTGATCCTATCCGCGCCAACAATTACCTTATCCACCATTCCTTTTCGCATCACATGTCCTGACATCGAATCCGTGATGAGTTTAACAGGAATATTGTCCTGCATGAGCTCCCATGTCGTAATTCTTCCACCCTGATTTAGAGGTCGCGTCTCACATGCTATGACATTGATATCCTTTCCTGCCTCAACAGCCGAGCGTATCACTCCAAGTGCAGTGCCCCAGTCCACACATGCCATTTTGCCTGCATTGCAGTGTGTCATCACGGTATCGCCGTCCTCCAGCAGTTTCGCGCCATTTTCACCCAGTTTTTTGTTGATGGCAACATCTTCATCAGCGATTCTCATAGCTTCTGCGATCGTTACATCACGGATGCCATCAACATCATAGGCATCCGAAACTGCGCGCATAATTCTATCCACGCCCCATGCAAGATTCACCGCTGTCGGACGTGTACCTTTAATGGTCGTTGCAGCGACTTCCAGATCTTTGATCAGTGCATCCATTGTGTTTGCACTGCTCAACGTGGCAGCAAGCGCTATTCCAAACCCTCCTGCAGCACCAAGTGCGGGTGCACCACGGACGCGCAGGGATTTGATCGCTTCGCACAAGGTGCTGAGTGTTTTGCATTCGATGATCTTGTATTCATTTGGAAGTAGGGTCTGGTCGACCATTATAACGGTCTTGGATTCATTGTTCCAGTCTATTGTTCTCATGATAGTCACTATCTGGTTTTAATGAGGAATGTTGCTAATAATTCTTTTCATCCTTTTAAACATTCCTTTTTAGATGGACTGGGACCCACCCAAAAAACCCTTTTGCCTATCCGACTCAAACTGATTTCAGCGTGCCCCATGTCAGTCTCCCGAAGTCACACACCTCGGATTGGAAAATTCGAGGCATTCCGGCGCAGATGGATGAGAATTTCAATTGTTTTTGTTTTTTCGTTGTTTTGTCATAAAATGGAGATTTTCGAGTATTTTGTTTCAGTCGGAAGATACTGATTGTATGAAAAAGTTTAATATTAGTGAAGTATATGATTTAAATGGAGTGAAAATTACTGATATTTTTGGATACTGGTAAGTGTCAAAAAGATAGAAAATCACTTTGAAATTGATTT
>DQIP01000110.1 GCA_020793565.1 Candidatus Methanovorans sp. | reverse complement strand
TCTGATAAATCCAGTTCAAAATCCATTCATATTCCTCAAAAAAGGAAACTACATTTAAACTATTTAAATGTTGTCAATTGCTAAGGGACACGACCCAGTTCCCATCATAGATCGAACATTTCACTACTGCCAAATCCACAATCCAGACATACAATTTTAATATCTGCAAATACGACACCGCTTGAAAACAGTATTGTATTTCATATTTATGGTGTTGGAACATGCCGCGCTTAATCGCATATGGTCGCGCCGTTTTTTGCATCTGTATTGACTTTTTCCATCCAGCGACATTATCAGACTGACTTGACACCAATACCAAAGGATATGACAGCCTTCTACCATAATAATAATTTCATACGAGTACCATTATCATACTACAAATGACTTTATGATATAAGGAACAATAACCAATTCGAAGAATATTCATACTCCTAACTATAGGTGCACTCATGATCGATCTACACACACACACGATTTTCAGTGACGGTGAACTGATACCGAGCGAACTTGTTCGAAGAGCAATGGTACACGGGTACAGGGGAATTGCAATAACTGACCATGTCGATTATTCCAATATCGAACACGTTTTAGCAGGTGCTAAAAAAGCAAAGTACCTTGAAGAGGTTCTGGATATCAGGGTGCTTGCGGGTGTGGAACTGACCCATGTTCCACCCCAAAAGATAGCACCTCTTGTGAAAAAAGCGCGGGAACTTGGTGCGGAGATCGTGGTAGTTCATGGTGAGACTATCGTCGAGCCGGTTGCATCCGGTACTAATTCAGCAGTTGTAGGGATCGAGGATGTGGATATCCTGTCGCATCCGGGATTGATCACTTTGGAAGATGCACAAACGGCAGCAGATAACGATGTATGTCTTGAGATCACAGCCCGTAACGGGCACAACCGGACAAATGGGCATGTCGCAAAAATTGGACTTGAAGCAGGTGCAACCCTTCTGGTGAACACTGATTGTCACAGTCCGGATGACCTGATCACAAAGGAGACTGCAAAAATGATTGCAATGGGCGCAGGGCTCAGTGAAAAACAGGCAAGTAAGGTGCTGGCATCTTCCCTACGTTTCATTGGGTAGATTTTAAATGTTAAATACCAAAGACCAAATATCCAAATCATGAGTCAGGATAATGCATAAAAAAATAATCGATATTTCTGTGGGGATATCACCTGATATGCTAATATATCCAGGTGATCCAAAACCACAGGTTGAAACAATATTCTCGATTGAAAAGGATGGAGCTAAGGTATCCTGCATTTCATTCGGGAGCCATACCGGAACCCATATCGATGCTCCGTCTCATATCTTTAAAGACGGGATCACAGTTGACCAGGTTCAGCTCAATGGTCTTGTTGGCAAAGCACTTTTGCTTGATTTTTCCACGAATGGGGAGTTAATTACAGGAAGCAACCTTAAGGTTGCATCCAGGCGGTTTGAACACATACCTGATATCACTATTATACTGCTTAAGACTGGCAATTTCGCATACCTGGATAAAAGTGGGGCACACTGGATTACCAGAAATGGGTTTACAACAGTTGGAGTTGATAGTATGTCTGTTGATGTTCCATCGGAAATGATGGTGCACGAACAATTGCTTGGAAATGGAATTAATATTGTGGAGTGCCTGGACCTGCATGAGGCTAATGAAGGGGTGTACGGTTTTATGTGCCTTCCATTAAAAATAATTGATTGTGATGGTGCACCTGCACGTGCTGTTTTGTTTTTAGACTGCTTCTTCCAGGAGTAACTTTCGCATGTTCACCACAAGATGTTCAAGATCCGAATTCGTTTTCCGGTGAACATTCTTCGGTGTTCGGGATTTTTACTTGAACCATCCCATCTTATTGATCTTCTTGGTATCGTTGTATCTTTTGATCAATTTCCGCAAGCACATTTTCTCGTTGTATAGAATTATATCGTTCGAGCTAATACGACCGCAGGGCGGATTTTCTTGTTGTATATAATCTATAGGATTATGTAGTCCGAGTTAATCCGACCGTAGGGAGGATTTTCTCGTCTGCCAATACTTTGGCAGATTTTTGCTCAAATGGCATATAGAAGAGTTGTCTTTGTGCTGCAAGAAAGACTGTGAAAATTCCATGGGATTGCTCTATAGTATCTGTTTTTCAACTACATACATGGTTGTGCACCGCATCCACATAACCATTATATACTATATTAGCATAATAATCATATATGGTAGAAAAGCGAGAGGGATACATCGTAGTGCTGGGTTGTAAAAAGTGCGGGAAATGCGATAATGTATGCCCCACAGGTGCGCTGCAAAAGGAAAACGGCATGGTCAGGATCAACCATGGCAAGTGTACATTGTGCATGGCATGTGTTGAGGTATGTCCGAACAAGGCGCTTGTCTATATGGAATAAAACGCGGCAGTGAAGCGATTGTATCAATACCGGATCAGTGTTTCAGGGCATGCATAAATCTCTCCGTAACCTCAGCAGGAGTAAGTGGGATATTCGGGGAATCCGTATTCCCGGGTTTAAGCAGCACATGTATGAATGTGACCCCATCCGCGCCCAGTGCACTTGATAATATCTTTTCTATTCCCTCCTGTGTATGCACCTTTACCGTATTTTCAATCCCGCATCCCCGTGCAAGCAGTTCAAGGTCAAGGAATTTTGCACTCAGCGTTTCCTGTGAACCTGTCGAGCCATAGGCTCCGTTATCCAGCGCCACGATCGTAAGGTTCGATGGATCCATGCGTGCTATTTCCACAAGTGCGTTCGGATTCATCAAAAGACTGCCATCACCATCAAGCACGATCACCCTGCGCCCTGACCTGAGCGCAATTCCGAGCCCGATGGATGACACGAGTCCCATGGATCCGAACATGTAGTAATTAAGATCACGGTCACACAGGGCATACAGTTCCTTGCATGGAACTCCGATATTTGCCACCACTATCTCATCATTAAGTAACGGCACCATCGCAGCGATTGCATCGAACCGTACCATATGCGGTTTCAGGATCGTGCTCCTGAACGTAATGTCAAGTGAACGTTCCTCCAGTGTGATACGTTCCATTTCGTCCCATGCCGCACAGGTCGAGCCTTCCCAAACTTTTGGTGAAAAAAGAATTATATGCGGGCGCAGGTTCTCGTATGCATAAATAATACTATGATTAAGTTTGTACAATTTGTCAGGGTCATCAATAATAGTATATGTTATCCCAGCGCTGTCAAGTATTTCGGGAAGGTGCTCCCCCAATGGTTTTTGCGCCTCGATCCCTTCCTTGTAAACGCCACGCCAGCTTGCAAGTATGGGGAGCGGAATGTTGCAGGTGATGTTTAACGATTCCAGTGCATTGATCATGTTTCCAAGACCAGTGCTCTGGATAACCATCACAGGTTTTCCACCAGCCATATATGCACCTGCACAAATGCCGAGACCATTCTCCTCTCTTGTAAGCGGGATCTCGAAAAAGTTCCTGGAAATCAGGGGCAGCAGGTTCTTGATCCGGTCACAAGGTAGCGTAGCAACTATGTCGATCTGATTTTGTTGCAGTATTTCTATAACAGAATCTTCCGGGGATCTCATACTTACTCACCTTTTATGATTATCATCATCAAACTCCAGTATGCCTGCTCCTGTGCCTTTCCTTTTTTCTCGTTGTATATAATCTACAGGATTATGTAGTCCGGGTTAATTCGACCGCAAGGAGGATTTTCTTGTTGTATATAATCTATAAGATTATGTAGTCCGGTTTAATCCGACCGCAGGAATGATTTTCTCGTTTAATATTTACCAGACTGTATCAGGTCGTCAAGCGGGACGTCCGGGTTCTTTGCGCTGGCTATCGGATGCATCATTGTGAGACTATAATCTTGCTTAAGTCGCTCCGTGCCGCCGCCTGCAATGTTCAGGAGTATTACATCATCCTTTGCTACATTTCCTGCCCGGACTGCTTTGATAAGGGATGCAACCGCAACAGCCGAAGGCGAAAGTATGTCAATTCCCTCTAGCAATTCGAACAATGACTTTGCTTCCTTTGCCTCGTCATTTGTGATGCCATACATCAAGCCGTTGGTAGCGGACAGGGCATCGAACAGGCCGCCAGTAACTGAATAAGGCGGAGCCCGATTTGAGAGTACATCAGCATACATCTCACCAATATCTTTTTTTGGGTCAGGCATATCAATTTGTGGAATGATTTCCCGCCTCCCTGCATTCCATGCACTGAGCATAGGTGCAAATGGCAGGTTCTGTGCGATCTGGAGTTTCGGGAAATGTTTCCCAAACCGCCCGTCACAACGCAGGCGAATAGCAGCTTCCCATGCCGAAATTGCACCGGTACCGCTTCCAACTGCCTGGAAATAATGATCAGGGATGCGTTTGATCGTCACTGCTGCATCCAGCATGACAGTACCCATACCGTCCCGCCTGGCAACATTCTTTGCACCGCCTTCCGACATGATGCCTGGCAATTGTGCGATCCTGTCAGCAAGGTAAATAGCATCTGTGTAATCATTTCCTTCTGCCATCCTTATAAGATGGATGGAATCCGTGGGTTCTTCAGGAAGCCACATGCGCGACAGTCCGGAGTGTGGCACTACTATATGCACATCGATACCTGTCATTGCGGATACGTGCGCAAATGCCCGTGCGGTATTTCCAACCGATGCGACTACAATTGCCGAGCCTCCGGCTTCTTTCAATCGCTGCATTGTTGGATGGGCTTCTAGTTCCTTGAAACTGCATGTTCTGACCAGTGCGCCGCGCTCTGGCCAGTAACCGCTAAAACCGATGTAGAGATTGGTAAGCCCGAGTTCACGTGCAAGTTCCTCGCTCTTATAAGTGATCGGGGCAGCATCAGTGTCCAGCTGCTTATGGATGGGCAGCCAGTCATAGAACTTGCCCATGCCTTTTGTTCTTTTCAGGGCAAGCTGTTTTGTATGGTAATTCGCACGCAGGAATGAATTATCATGGTCACATTTTAACCTGTAATCACCCTGATACTCACTCCCGCATTGTAAACATTTCAGAGTATATTTTCCCATTAGGCCTTATATGGTGTTCAAGTTGAAAAGGTATTCCATATACATCTTAGACTTATGATAATCTTCTGGAATGGTTCGAAAAACCGCAGAGGCATGCAGATAAAAATCTGGTCATATGAACCTAGGGATTTCCCAATAAATAATTTACCCAAATATGGGGTTTATAGTTACATCCCACTTTGGTAAATTTTCCAATCTTTCAATT
>DQIP01000111.1 GCA_020793565.1 Candidatus Methanovorans sp. | reverse complement strand
TTAAGGTTTCATAATACAGGTTTCGATTTTTCTTTAAGTAAAAACTCAGGTATAATAATGGTCTTGACAAAAGTTCTTTCCAGTATAGGTAAAAAGTAATTAACAATCGTCCCATTCTGCCGTTTCCATCCAGATAGGGATGTATTGTTTCAAATTGTGCATGTATCAAAGCGATTTTAATGAGTGATGGAATGTTGTCAGGGGTTTGAATGAAATCTTCAAGCTCTGACATTAGTTCTTCCACATATTCAGGTGGAGGAGGAACATAAACAGCATCATGAATTGTACCGCCACCGGTGCCGATCCAATTTTGGAAATCCCTTAGTTTTCCCGGAAGCTTGTTAGTGCCCCTTGTGCCTTCGATCAGTATCTTATGTATATCATTAATGAGCTCTGGAGATAGATTATCAGACTCAAGGTTATCAATGCCATAATGCATTGCTTTTATGTAATTTATGACCTCTCGAATATCGTTGATATTTTCTTTTGGTTCCAATTTGGCTTCAAATTCCAGAACACCTTTTAGTGAAGCTTGTGTTCCTTCTATCCGGGAACTTAACAGTGCCTCTTTTTTAATGTACATGGCAACAAAAAGGTCAGGATTGGGGAGTACTTGCGTAACCCCATCTAATCTTGCTAAAGCCCCATCTGCCTTTGAAAGCAATAATTGGAGTTCATCATCGATTACCAGATCCTTCGGTGGCAGTGAATTCGGTATGAATGTTTCATATCCGGCTTTTTGAAGAACAAAAATTCCTGCTCTATTGTCCTTCGTTTTGTTGACCATGGCAATTTAGATGATCTGAAGTGATATAAACCTTCTTTTAAGTCAACTGAAGTTTACTTAAAATGCGGATTTTCATGTAAGTCAACAATAGTTGTCATACAGACATTGAAACGTTCTAAGCCATCGAAGGTTGAGTTACAAATGCGGTTGTTTTGAAATTTGAAGTGATGATTTGATATTTTCCTAATTTTGACAGTTAGCCAACAGAAATATGCAGGGAGTAGTATGCAATAGTTAAAGGAACGTCACAGGAGTTTTTTTATATTTGATATATCGTAAGCGTAAGAAGTTATAAGTTATATACTAACGAACAATAATAGATACTAAAATAGGCACTGTCCCATTTTCCAGTTATTTTTAAGACGCTGATTCACGCAGATTTACGCTGATTTAAGGTTGCATCTGCGTTAATCAGCTGTAAATATGCGTCTAATATAATTGTTGAAATCACTGGATTTTGGAATTGTGCCACTAAAATATAATGATAAATACATATAGCAAGTATAATGCGATTAAGTAATTCAAAGATTATGGTAAGAACATATTCCTGAATCATGCCATTATCCCGATCCTGAATTGCAAATAAAACTGCTGAATCAATGACCATAATCTGAATTCTCAAATAAAATGAGATGCATGGAAGGATTCTAATGAAAATACATACTTTCCAATTACGCAATTTTCGTAAATTTGAAGATTATACATTCAAATTTCATCCAAATTTTACGGTTTTGATTGGAGATAATGCATCAGGGAAGTCATCCGTACTCGATGCATTGGCAGTCATGCTTGGAACCTATATTCCAAAATATCAAGATGGAGTCGTAAGAGGCGGAATCAAAAATAAAGATGCCAGACTAAGGATATTTGAAAAATATGATCAAGTCACCTTGGAACAACAGAAACCTACATTTCTGAATGCACAGGGAACTTTACATGGAAACGACCTCGAATGGAAAAGAAAATTAGGAGACAGGGGCAAAGATGCTCGTAATCTTACTCTAATTGGAGAGAAGGATTTTACGGCTGTAAGTAATGGAGAAGATGTAGATTTGCCCATTCTGCTGTACTATGGAACTGGCCGATTGTGGGATGTACATCGTAAAGTCCCAATAGGAAAGCCCGAATCAAGAATGGATGGTTATCGAAATTGTCTGGACCCCAAGTCAGACCACAATCTTTTTGAAAAATGGTTCAGTCAACTCGAACTTTCCGCCCTCCAAAAGAATAAAAAAATTGCAGTTTTAGAAGCCGTCCGTGAAGCCACAAAGATGTGTATTCCCGGCGCGAAACGTTTCTATTATGATGTGGCCAACGGCGCATTGATGATTGAGTTAGAAGATGATGGTTACTGCCTGTTTGATAACTTGAGTGACGGTTATCGAAATATGGTTGCTATGGTCGCAGATATTGCACATCGTGCAGCTCGTTTGAACCTGCATATGGGGGCAAATGCTGCAACAAAATGTTCCGGTGTTGTACTTATAGATGAAATCGATCTTCATCTTCATCCAAAATGGCAACGCCATGTTGTTGGAGATTTACAAAAAGCATTCCCTAAAATTCAATTTATTGTTACAACTCATTCGCCTTTTATCTTACAGTCTCTTGATCAGGGAGAAGTTATTGATCTCAATGAGATTAGTGATGAATCCACCATCAGTTCCAATCAAAAAATCGCAGAGCCTTCCCCAAAAGGAGAATACAGTAACAAGAGCATTGAAGATATTTCAGAAGACATAATGGGAGTTGAGATGCCTCAACTTAGTCGTCGTTATCAGGATATGCACTCTGCTGCCATTGAGTATTATCAGTTGCTCCAAGATGCAAAGGATTCTGACCCACAGAAAAAAGAGGAACTTAAACGAAAACTGGATGAATTATCCGCCCCTTTTAGTGACAATCAGGCATACCACGCATTTCTTGAAATGGAACGAATGGCTGCAGGCCTTGGCAAATCAAAAAAGGAGCATAAATAGTGCGTCCAGTCAACAGAGGTCCTATACCGACTGATGAATGTGGGAACGAAATCAATTTTAATGAATATCAGGATGCACGAGGAAAACTTATCGAAAGGCTTGGAGAAACCTGCTCATATTGTGAAATGCATTTGGATTCATCGTTAGCTGTTGAGCATGTGAAGCCAAAGAAACCAGAAGGATCAAATGAGAATATTCAGGAACGTGAGTTAGATTGGCATAATTTTCTTCTGGCATGTGTAAACTGCAATTCAACAAAAAGCAACAAAGATGTTATTCTGGACGATTACTTCTGGCCAGACAAAGATAACACGTTTCGTGCATTTACTTATTCAGAGGGTGGAATAATAACGCCTTCAAGTGAGCTGAGTGCGGAGTTGCAGAGTAAAGCAAATGCAACCATTAAACTAACAGGATTGGACAAGCATCCACTTAATAATCCGAAAGCTTCTGATCGTCGTTGGATAAACCGCAGAGAAATTTGGAACATTGCCGTTCAAGCCAAAGAACGCCTTTCTCGAAATGATTATGATGATTTTCGTGAACAAATCGTAGATACAATGACCGGACATGCTTATTGGAGCATCTGGATGACTGTATTTCGAGATGATTCGGATATGCTTAATCGATTCATAAAAGCTCTGGCAGGAACCGCAGAAGACTGTTTTGACCATAGCGGAATGCCCCTTCAGCGCCCAGAAGGTCAGGTATAATGGTGAATGTTCTTTAAATGTAATGTATAGCCGGACATTTACAAAAAATATTGAACAAAAATTGTATCCACTCGAATACAATTTGCATTCAACCCTAAAAACCCAACTATCGCCTCTCCTTAAAAACAATATCAATTGCCAACCCCGCCGCACGCAACATTATATCTGTCTTGTGGTCGGATTTCGTCTCATCGATCGAGATCATATAAGTGTCGGCAGTCGTGAACATCCCCTTACAAATACCTGCCCACTTTTTTGTCACCGTGCCAATCTCTGCACCGCTTGGGTCAAGGAACTTGAAATATGGGTCAGGTTGATGGAGATATGATGATATTTTATGTGGTTTTATGTTGCTTACACCAAGGAATTTTGATCTCGCCTTACCTTTCTTAACCACTCTCCTGTTCACCGCAAGCGAAATATATTATCAAGGAAACAATACAATTATGAGTGAGGAAAAGGAATTTGCTTGCCAATGCGGGAACAGTATGATGCGTCTGATCCTGACCGATTCCGGCGCACTTGAGATCAAGTGTACTGAATGCGGCAAGGTCAGGAAAGTTGGTAGAGGGCTTTGTCCGACGAGACTTGTAGAGTGATCCTGTTACCAGAATTAGTTGGTGCATTCGGAAATTTGTTGCGCAACTTTTTAGCTGCCTGTTGTGCATGGAAGCCACAAACTTCGTCAGCGAAATCATTATCATCCAGCAACTTATCCAGTATTGGTTCATCCTGTGATGCCTTTAGAAGAATTATTCATGACCCATGGGGACACCCACGAGCATGAAAATTATGGTATTTTAATACCAAAAAAAGTAATTAGGTAAATTATATTTTTACAACTACTGCTTGATCTTAAGAGATACATCACTCCAGCTATCCCCAACCCCATGCAAAGGCTCAACTGCCCCGGCAACAATATTGCCAAGTACCTTCTGTACAAAATCATTCATAACAATTTTTTCACCATCAATTGTAAGTTCAATTTCCATAATTAATCACTCCATTATTTTCCTTTATCAATTCCTACAATACGGTACACGTATACTAACTGCATGTTTTAGCATTTGTGGTATTTCCTCTAAAGACATACCATTTACATCAACAAGGTTATCATTCACCAACAAGCATGGTTTAAGTTTGCCGTCCGCAGTCACCCTTAGTCGGTTGCAGTTAGCACAAAACTCCGAATTATCAACCGGACGTACAAGTTCCACTTCCGCACCATCGATTATATATTTTTTCCTACGATGCATGGTTCTGACCCGTATCTCATCTGCGCGCAAGGTTAGATCATCCTCGACAGAATTTACATCTATCTGGTACTCAGAAACATCATTAAAATCCATTAGCTCAATGAGCTGTAAAATCACCTGACCATCGTACGTCCGTGTAAAATCAAGCATGTCATCTATCTCATTATCATTTACCCCTTTGAGCAGCACCATATTTAATTTCACAGGCGTAAGCCCTGCATCAACTGCACTGTGAATTCCATCAAGAACACCGTTCAACATATTATGGGTGCTGTTTGTAATAAAACGGTACACATTCGGGTCAAGTGAATCAAGACTAATGTTTACACGGTCAAGTCCTGCATCTTTAAGATCCTGCGCCCGTCCTTTTAGGAATGATCCATTCGTAGTTGCTGATACATCACGCATTTTTGGGAGTGAAGACAAGATGTCTTCAAAATCTTTCCGCATAAGTGGCTCACCACCTGAGAACTTTACCTTATTGACACCCATAGTAGATGCGGCGTGTACGATATTTGATATAGTTTC
>DQIP01000112.1 GCA_020793565.1 Candidatus Methanovorans sp. | reverse complement strand
CAAACAAATTATTGAGTGAAAAACTGTTTATTTTGAAACAAGTGCAACGTATTTACAAGTACATATTGATTGATGAAGGGCAAGATACAAATAAGTCACAGTTTGAACTCATAACTAACCTTTGCGGAGATAATTTTAACAATCTATTCATTGTAGCTGATGAAGACCAATTAATATTTGAATGGAACAATGCTAAATTTGAATATCTTGATTCATTAGTAAAAAAATATGGTGCTGAAACAATTCAACTTTATGAAACTTACAGGTGCCCTTCACAAATCCTAAATGCTGCTAACAATTTGATAAAACATAATAAACATAGAATAAAATCAAAAGAGGATCTAATTCCAACTAAAGAGAGTACAGAGCAGTCAATTGAAGTGAATTGCTTTAAAACTCAAGATGAAGAAGCAATATTTGTTTGTAATAAAATTAAAGATTTAAATCATCACAACGAGTCATGCGTAATTTCCAGGAATCGATATATTCTTGAGAAAATTCAAGACGAATTGGGACGTCTTACCATACCGTTTTATATGCCGATGGGTCAAGATCGATACATAACACGTGAGATGAATCTAATTATAAATCTTATGAGGTTAATATTTAATGAAGATGACAAGATTCATCTGTATTATATCTGTGAATATCTGAATCTTGACTATAGTTACGTACTTAATAAAGATGATGAGAAGACATTATTGCAAAATTTTATAGATTCATATTCTGAACTATGTGCTGAAAAACCTATTGTAGATGTGCTGAATAAATTCAAATCTGAAAAAAACAAATTTTATAGTTACTATGCGATGTTGAAAGACATACTTATTGAAAGTGATAATTTAGATGATGATTTGTCTGGAGACATTGAGTTATTTGAAGAAACTTATACACATTACTGCCGTGAGAGGAAAAATGAAGAAAGAGATTTGAGAGATTTTCTTAACTATATTTCATTTTCTCCAAGAACCACAACACCAAATAAAGGGGTGACATTACTAACAGCTCATGCTTCAAAAGGTCTTGAGTTTGATTATGTATTTTTGATATCCATGAATCAAGGTATATATCCTGATTTTAGAGCGAAAGAGGGAAGCCGGGCTCTGGAAGAAGAACGTAGAAATTGTTACGTATCAATAACCAGAGCCAAAGAAAAACTCTACATTAGTTATACAAAAATCAAACAAACGAAATACGGCTTACGAGCACATAATCCATCTCAGTTTATAGAAGAAATGAAAGTAATATCGAACTCCAATGTTGAGAACTGAGAATGTCACACTTGCATCCTATGTATTACGAAGAATTGATAACAGCCATAAATATTGATGAGATATAACTAAAGTGGTGTATATATGATTCCAAAATTTGATAGTAATGGTAATTTACCGGCAGGATTTATAGCACCCGAACTTGAAGAGTTTGAAGAACGTTTTGTTCATCATTTCCATGATTCAACAACGCGCCGGGAAATATTTAATGGCTATATCAGGTATAATGGTAAATTAGATGCTATCAAAGTAGCCACGCTCCAATGGGTAAATGGGAGTTATACAACAAGCAAAGTAAATCCTGAAGACATTGATTTCGTCACTCACATTGATGCAATTGAATTAGACCGATCAGGAGAAATAAAAGAACCATTCGCGAAATTGACTGATAAAAGTAGAGCAAAATCTGAATGTAGATGTGATGTTTACTTTATTGCAGTTTACCCTCCTGAAAATCCTGAATTGTACGAAAGTACAAAAGAAGATATCGAGTATTGGTCTAAATGGTTTGCTCATGATAGAGAGAACAATCCAAAAGGCATAATCGAGTTTAATTTATCTGATGGCTCATTTAATATAGAGAAATACTATGGAGGTATGATCGATGGCTGATGATTGCAGGAACCCATCAATAATACAGGAAGAAATTTCTGATCTAGAAACATTAATTCAGAAAAAAGAAAAGTTGATTTCTAAATATCCGGACAAATATTCTCTAAAAGTGGGTTACCAAAGTCTGAAAGATAGAGAAGATCATTTGCTATTGGAACTGAAAAGTTCTTATGGAAGGCATCAGATGGACACCTTTGATTTTGTCTTAGATGGTAATGTCGTCGATAAACACAGCATATCTTTATCATTCTTTGGGGAGTTTGTATCATATTTACAAGATGCGGTGACGTCAATAGCTCAATCATTAATTGATAAACCTACAGTAAAAGGTGCAATACCTAAAGAGATTCTTGACGCGTCTCGATTAGATTTAGTTGCAACCACAGCTGGTTCTTTCAGATTCGTTCTGTCCAGTCATCAACCACAACTTGGGGAGTCAATTGCTAAAAGGGCTCTCCAACAGTTTTCAAATTTAACTGACTGTGAGGACGATAAAGATAAGATCAAGAACATGGCTGAAAATCTTGGAATAAGGGCAATTAAAAAGTACCAGAAGTTTTTAGAAGTGTTGTATAAGAATAATGCCAATGTCAAGATGTATGATAAAATTGTTCCTGAAGGATTTCACACAAAAGAAATTACCAGTGACATGGCAGAAAGAATATACTACGTAATCAGTGAAGTCGCTGAACTCCCTGCAGAATCGGTCACATATTACGGTAAATTAACAGGAGTGAATATCCGTTCCTATACCTTCGAATTTGTAGTAGATGATAGCAATGAGATAATAAAAGGAACCTTTGGGGATTCTCTGACAGAGGATACAAAAAAACGCCTTGACACCAACACAACAATCAAATTCGATGTATCGACTGCATTTGAAGATGTGTTCAATGAAGAAAAAAAGGAATGGCAAATAGTTGGTTTTATGGATTAATTGAAAATAAACCACTCTCCAAAAGCCAAATAAATACAAATTCTCAAACCAAAAATATGACTCCCCCCAACCTCATCAAAACCGGCGAATCCGACACCGTCGAATTTAAAGAAAAATTCGATGAGCGAACCATCAAATCAGCAGTAGATTTTGCTAACACAAAGGGCGGTATGATCTTCATTGGCGTATCCGATAAAAACAATATCATGGGTATAACGATTGGAAAGGAGACACTCAACAAGTGGACAAATCAAATATCCCAGAGCACAGATCCCCGCATAATACCGGAACTGAGGCGACAGATCGACAGTGGACTCTACATGCAAACAGAGGTTGAATAAATGACTCCCCCCACCTCTCAACTCATCACTATGCCAGAGGGCAAGACGCTGGAGTTCAAGCGCAATCTCTCCTCACCCAAAAACATACTCAAAACGCTGGTGGCTTTTGCCAACACTGCTGGCGGGCGTTTAATAATTGGAGTGGAAGATATTTCAAAAGATATCATAGGTGTTGAAGATCCACTGGATGAAGAAGAGCGTATATGCAATTTGATCGCTGACAGTATTAAACCACGATTGGTTCCTAACGTGGAATTGATCTCCATTGAGGATAAAACTTTGTTGAGAGTGGAAGTGTATCCAAGCGGGTCCCGTCCCCACTGGCTAAAAAAAGAAGGTCCAAATGAAGGGGTTTATGTTCGATTGGGTTCCACGAACAGGATAGCTGATCGGGAGCTTATTGCAGAGCTTAAACGCAGCGCTGAAGGCATCGCGTTTGACGAAATACCCCTGCCGGAGTTGAGCGTAGATGCACTGGACATTGAAGTGGCAAGAAAACTGTTTAAAGATCATCGCGAGTTGAGTGAAAATAAGTTACTCACCCTGAAACTGCTCAAGCAAGTACAAGGACGACTGGTTCCAACCATTGGTGGAATGCTACTTTTTGGTATCGAACGTGAAGAGCGCTTTTCTGATGCCTGGATCCAATGTGGACGTTTTTCCGGCACAACAAAAAGCATCATTTTTGATCACATCGAGATACATGAACACCTGCCTATTGCTGTTGAACGTGTAATTGAGTTCATTAAAAAGCATGCCATGCGCGGAGCGGATTTTTCGCAGATTCGCCGTCGCGATGTATGGAGTATCCCGCTGACAATTGTGCGTGAAGCTGTTATCAATGCTATTGTGCATGCTGATTATTCGCAGATAGGCGCACCATTGCGGGTTGCTATTTATGATGATAGGGTAGAGATTGAAAATCCAGGGATCCTGCTTCCAGGCATGACTGTTGAAGATGTGAAGCAGGGTGTGTCCAAAATACGTAATCGGGTGATTGCTCGTGTGTTCAGGGAATTGGATCTAATCGAGCAATGGGGCAGTGGTTTCCGCCGTATTTTAGATGAGGCAGAAGAACAAAACCTTCCGGAACCCAAGATAGAAGAGATTGGCATGCGTGTTCGTTTTACCGTATATCTTGCCGAATCCATGGTGACTGAAATCTCCAAGACATCGACAGAACATGTAACCGAACATGTAACCGAACATGTAACCGAACAAGTAAGGTCTTTGCTCTTCTGCCTTAAAACTAAACCTCTGGGAAGACGGGATGCAATGGTATGCATTGGTTTGAATAGCCGGCCGACATTTGTTTATGATTATCTTAAACCCGCGATTCAGGCTGGGTTCGTTGAAATGACCTTACCAAATTCACCAAAAAGTCCGACCCAAAAATACCGCCTGACGGCTAAAGGTAACGCACTTTTAGCCACACAACAGCAGGGAGATATTGAATGAAAATCGATATCGATAACATTGGGCAGGGTCCGGTGACTGGTGAAGGTACAAGT
Organism: Candidatus Methanovorans sp.; assembly: GCA_020793565.1. Lineage (GTDB taxonomy): Archaea > Halobacteriota > Methanosarcinia > Methanosarcinales > Methanosarcinaceae > Methanovorans. The sequence continues at coordinate 648 of DQIP01000112.1, read as the reverse complement.
GTGAATTACAGCTTCGCAGAATTATTGGCCAGGGCGGAGGTGTCACGATGATCCCATTGTTCAAAATATTTGTCAGTTCAGTGCAAAAAGAACTTGAAGATGAGCGGCTCATCATCCAGAATCTTGTGAACACCGATCCATTCCTGTCAGCACATTGCAAGCCCGTACTTTATGAATATGAACCAGCATCTGCTGATAAGGTTTTAGAGGGCTGCCTGAGATCACTTAATAATTGCCAGATGTATCTGTTAATAGTGGGCGTGCAGTATGGGACTCCGGCGGGTGAACTATCTATAACTCACACTGAATACAGACATGCAAAGCAAAGGGAATTGCCTGTTCTGGCTTTTATAAAGGGCGAACGTACTGTAGAAAGGGAGAGTTGTACAGATGTATTACTCAAGGAACTGGAATCTGACGGTTTTAAATATAAACGTTTTGGCAATGTCATAGAACTTCAAAAGGAAGTAAGAGCAGCATTGGTAAGGCTACTTCAGGATAGTTTCGGCATTGTTCCTACAAGTGATGAGAACCTGATAGCAGGCCAGACCATCGAAGCTACTTCTAATTTCGAATCTCAACTTCTGATGCGAATCCGCTGGGATGACCTCAACCATGACATGGCTCGCAGGCTTGTGAGTGCAGCCG
>DQIP01000113.1 GCA_020793565.1 Candidatus Methanovorans sp. | reverse complement strand
GTTGCATAAGTGGAATTTAATTTGTGGTGTCAAGTGAATAAACTGAATGTTTTAGGTGATATTTGGACGGGCTGAATAGTTACATTTGTTTTTTATCAGGTCGATGATCACGGCTATATCCGTATTTCCCAAGTATCGATTTATCGCCGTACAGGATTAGGCTTGTCCAATCAAGATTGATGTTTGTATGCTCAAAATTATATTCCTGGAACAAACAGTACTGAATGTCTGCAATGATCTCTTCTAAATTCATACCAATGATTTCAAGCGCCCTAAAAAGTGTTCTTTCTTCAAATCTCTTGAGGTCAAATATGTCAAGGATTTCTTCATGGTTTATCCACTTACTGGCCCGGCTAATGCTAAAATTTTCAGTGAGCTTGTAACTCACAAGAGCCATTAATAGTGAGTTTAAGTCTCGCCCTTTACTTTTAAATTTACCAAAGACACGATGTAAACCAAGTTTATTATATTGGTCCTGTACAGCAAGAATTGTTCCAATGGGAAAGCATATATTGTCGTTTGGAATTATATCATATGTTCTTAGTTTTGTTTGCATGATTATCACACAAAATAAAACTAAGAACACTTGTATTAATTGTAACTGTCAAACTTGGGTTGTATTTGGACCAGCTTTAAATTAAATGAATTCCAATATGTGTTCATGTTAATGCGCGATAGGGGTAAATTGGTTATATGGCCTGCATATCTTAACCTTGCCAATTCAAGAAAGAATGGCAGGATAATTTCGAAAAAGGATTCTGTTAAAAAACCCGAACTTAATGAGATAGAGAAAGCCGCTGCAAAGTTAGAACTCAACCCGGAGGTTGAAGCCGGTAAAGCGTATCCAAAATCATGGTGGGAAGTGAGTGGCAGAGTGCTTATCGATAACAACGGTCCAAAGACCGTGATCGCAAAGCAGATTGCAAAGGGCATTAAGCAAATGCGTGAAAAATAAGTTGCGTTGCTCTTGATTATACGTGTGTTTTTTGTATTTTTGGATGAAATTAAAACCAATGCATTGTTCATTGGTCAAAGGTTTGATTAATTCGATCGATATCGTTTTTGGGTGTATTTGCATATCTGGCCGGAAACAGTAAACATACGGCAGTTTTAATATATATTATATCCATCATCAATTCGCAGTTGTTTTGGAAAATAAACAGTTTGGATCACAGTTAAGGGTATTGACACAGGTGAGGTAATTACAATGAGCAGCACGACAATTAAAAATGTAACAATCAACTGGTTTGGACATGCAAGTTTCATGATAAAAAGTGAAGGGCTGATCATATACATAGATCCATATGCAGTTCCTGATAAGGTTGATTATGATGACCAGGCAGATATCATCCTGATAACCCATGAGCATTATGACCACTGCAGTCCCGAAGCAATAAGAAGGGTCCGGAAAAGCGATTCAACCACTCTTATACCACAAAATTGCACACTTGAGTTCAGGGGGGATGCAAGACGGATCATCGAAGGTGATATGTTGATCGGTGACCTTGCTATCAAAGGAGTAGGCATTGAAGTTGTTGCTGCATATAATATCAATAAGTCAAGCCACCCGGAAGGTACTGGTGTCGGATATATTTTCGAAATTGGCGGCTTGAGAATATACCATGCAGGTGATACGGATTTCAGTCCACAGATGAGGGACATATCTGTAGATGTCGCATTGCTGCCAATTGGAGGCACATACACTATGGATGAACCAGAAGCGGCAGATGCTGCGGTAGCGATATCTCCGGATGTTGTTATTCCGATGCATTACAATTATATTGATGGTATAGAGGGCGATGCCGAAATGTTCAAACAGCTCGTGCAAGATAAGAATCCAGATATAGAGGTTGTTATTTTGTCGGCTTCTGTCAAATGAATTATAAAATTGTGTATACAGGACACGAACTACTATGGCACGCCAAAGAAAAAAACAGAAATCGCTTATCAGGAACCTCGCAGTTCAGCGCATTGAGCGTCTTTTCGAGCTTGCAGATGATGAGTTCGGACAAAATCCAAAAAGAAGTGACAGGTATGTGTTTCTTGCCAGGCGAATAGGGATGCGCTACAGGGTTAGATTTCCGACCACCCTGAAACGCAGGATGTGTAAGCATTGTCGTTCATACCTGTTACCGGGCAGCAATGCAAGAGTTCGATTGCGGGGAAGGTACATTTCCGTGACATGTCTACGGTGCAATAAGCAGATGCGATATCCGTATAAGAGCAGGAAAGACGAAGAAGTGGAAGACGATCCATCGGCTTGAGGATATTTTTACCTGTAACCCACCTATTTTATAGTTTACTACCTTTCATGATGGTTTCATAGCACAAAACCAAACACACAGAGCTACTTTTCACACCTACTTATCTATAGCACCATCACCATGCATACTACAGTCTCGTAGAGCCATACAGATAAAACGGCAAGAATATGCGTCGCATAATCACTTATTTAAGCGATTTAACTCCAGAAGAAGTACGTCAGATCAGGCGAGGTCTTGCTGTCATGAAAGGGCTCGATATCAAAACAATAAAGATGGAAGACCTGATCTTTGCAGAACACTGGCGTTATTTAGACATTGCATTTCTCGACACCATATGGAAACAATGAAGCTTTCGAAGACGTACAGACATCAGAGATTGTGGAAATATTGACGATTTATCGCTGTCTGGATCCGGGAAGTTATCTTTCCGTTGTAGACTGGTTCAACAAAACCGCATTGGACCGTATTCTTCACCTAAACGGTTAGCATATCAACAAATCACGAATATTCCGTGAGCTTGATCTCATCGAAGATAAGAAGGAAGATATCGAGCATTATTTGTATAAGGGATTTCCCAATAAATAATTTACCCACCAGATATATTCGCTGAACTTTTCACGTCACGCCTGTATGTGCTTCTGATTTCGAAACAACGAAAACTGGGTATATTAAATTTTGTGAAATCCCTAAAACCCTGAAAAAACGTGATGAAGACATTATGTACATCGTCTTTTACGATCTTACAGATTCGTATTTTGGGGGACATAAATGCGAGTTAGCGAGCCAGGGCGAACCAAAAGCAATGGATTTTGGAAAAAGAGAGTCGTCCCCTCACTTCTGGTAAATTCCAAAGTTTATCCATTCGCATGGGATATACTCGATGATTATACAGCAGATGTCAACACGATCAAAGATTTGTCGGTTCAGTGGAAAAGAGAATTCAAATTCGCAGATAATGAGATTGTGCTGGTTTTTGACAGGGGTATAGTCTCTGATGGGAATAAGAGAGTAGAGGACGTTATAAAATGTTCTTTATGCATGGAAAACTGTGAATTTGGGTGTTACACAGGAGAACATGGGGCATAATAGTACGTTTAGCGATTTTTGATGCCGAGGTCGTCCGCTGCATGGAGGCAGGATTGTGAAAAAATACAATAAGTTGAAACAAGTGTATGCAGTGTCAAAACATTCGGAACTACTCACATGAACCATCCAGTCAACATGTATATGTATGAGCAATGTATGTATTTATCAGCAATTTGTAGTATAGCAAAAATAAAAAGTAACACTTAGTAATACGATTTGTGAGTGCAATACAACGTTGCCATATTCGGGATAAATCACCATCGGGGGGCGGTGCCATGCAATTAACATCAATGCATAAATTGGCGTCGATACTGTGATTGTCCAATTGTAATCAAGTAAAGATAAAATTCTACCATAATAATCGATTTTGATCGGCTATATGGAGTAAAAAGCAAGGGGCGTATATAAATTATGCAGAACTACGTACATTATGTAGAATTTCATTCATTTTGTTTGAACTAACGTACGTATATGGGAGATGTATGCAAATGAGAATAAATGCAATAAGTATGTTAATAATACTGGCCATTATAACATTATGTGTTACAACGGCCCAGGCAGCGCAGATATGCGTAAAACCGACATATCTGGAAACTTTTAATGGAGATAACATCACGGTTGAAATAACTGTTGATCCGGAAGAGAGCAGTATCTATAACGTCAGCTATACACTCAATTTCGATAACACACTTCTTAATGCAACTTCACAGGCACCGGGTGGCTTTCTCAGTCAGGACGGCGAGAGTACAAATCTTTTCGTAAATGAAATCGATAATGACTCTGGCAAGATCGAGTATGTCGAATCAAGGATGGATACGCTCATCGGGGTAAATGAATCCGGTGTGCTGGCAACAATTATCTTTGAAGTAATTGGGGATAGTGCTGTCACCCAGCTCAATTTAAGCGATAATTTGCTATATTCTACCACAGGTCAGGTAACGGCGACCATCAATAATGGACGTGTGGGAATTGCACAGGCATTGAGCCCATATCATATACATGGATATGTTTCCTACGAAAATAGCAGTGACTGTACTAATCCAGTTGTCAATATAACAAATAATAATATTGGCATGAAATGGACGACTAAAACAATTGAAACTTCAAATTACTACCAAATCGTACTAAATAGTAGCGCTGATATAATTGCGGGCGAAACCTTGCAGTTCAATGCAAGGAGTCCGGATGGAAGTCAGTTGATCATTACGGAGCATTCTGTTACGCAGGATGAAATTGACAATGGCGGTATTTTTAACTTTAATCTCACGCTTGTGTCTTTAGATACAACAGCACCAGCGATCAACTCTGTTACACTGGATCCGAATGATCCTAATGCAGGTGATAATATTACCGTCACCGTAAATGCCACGGATAATGATGAGATCGAATCTGTAATAGCTAACAATGTATCCCTGAGTAACGCAGATGGTGATGATATATGGGAAGGAACCATTACAGCTATTGCTGGAACTCACACGGTGAATGTCTCAGCAAGTGATACAGCTGGTAATATCGTCTATGACGAAACGGCAAGTTATACAGCACCAGTACCAGATGATACTACATATCCTGTAATCAACTCTGTTGTACTGGATCCGAATAATCCTAATGCAGGTGATAATATTACCGTCACCGTAAATGCCACGGATAATGATGAGATCGAATCTGTAATAGCTAACAATGTATCCCTGAGTAACGCAGATGGTGATGATATATGGGAAGGAAACATTACAGCTATTGCTGGAACTCACACGGTGAATGTCTCAGCAAGTGATACAGATGGTAATATCGTCTATGACGAAACGGCAAGTTATACAGCACCAGTACCAGATGATACTACATATCCTGTAATCAACTCTGTTGTACTGGATCCGAATAATCCTAATGCAGGTGATAATATTACCGTCACCGTAAATGCCACGGATAATGATGAGATCGAATCTGTAATAGCTAACAATGTATCCCTGAGTAACGCAG
>DQIP01000114.1 GCA_020793565.1 Candidatus Methanovorans sp. | reverse complement strand
TTTTCTCGGTTGAAATGCTGCGAAAATGCCCATATCGTTCGCGTTAGTGGTGTGGGAATCCGCCGCCTGCGGCGTTTGTATTGGTTTTAGCTTCAGTTTTAGATCGAACAATCTAATTTACGCCATACAAATACCATAATACAAATCTTGATGTTATATTTCTATAATGAAACGACGACATATTGATACATTCATGCCATACATCCCACCAACATACATATTCAAACGACACACCTATTTTATATCATAAAACGCATTCAAAAGTAGTGCAAAAATCGTACCGCAATTTGAGTCAATACTCAATTTGCTAAAACCAATTAACCAACCAAAAGAGGTTTTTCATGACAGGAGATGCAGTAATCGGAAGGATCATAAAAGCCAGCACCATAAGTGATGCATGGTATCGCGGGCTTAACATTATCTGGAACCATGGCAGCGTAATAACTGATGAGAGGGGAAGCCAGATACGTGAGTTCCTGAACTTAATGATCGTTATCGAAGACCCATACTCCGACAACATTCCAAAAGATATCTCATGGAATGAAGAGCGCCTGGAAGAATATGCCAAACAGTTGGTAACCGGGGAGAATGCGCAGGATTTCGAATACACCTACGGGCAGCGTCTTCGAAACTGGGATGACAGGGTTGACCAGATCGCATTTGTCATCGAAAAACTGAAAAGTAGTAAAACAACCCGCCGCGCAACTGCGGTGACATGGGTTCCTACGATCGACACCGTTGTTGATGAAGTTCCATGCATGATAATCGATGACTTCAAGATTCGGGAAGGAAAAGTACACCTGACCACGCTCTTCAGGAGCCACGATTTCGCAGGTGCATATCCTGCGAACCTTTACGGTCTGTCAAAACTTCTCGAATATGTCGCGGAAAAGGTAGGGGTGAAACCGGGAAAAATAACAACAGTCAGTGTCTCGGCACACATCTATGACCACGATTGGGATAAAATAGAGGACATCATAAAAGGGGTTCAGTGAAAATGAAAGTCACGGTCAACAGGTCTCAAATATTCGGTGAAGTATACGCTCCGCCATCGAAAAGTTACACACACAGGGCAATAACAATAGCCGCCCTCTCACATGAAACAGTGATCCATAAACCACTAATTTCGGCAGATACCATGGCAACGATCCATGCATGTGAGATGTTTGGTGCATACATCGAAAAAAATGACGACGATCTGGTCATACGCGGTGTAAATGGCATTCCAGGCGTGCCGGACAACGTAATAGATGTTGCAAATTCGGGAACAACGCTGCGTTTCATGACAGCCGTTTCAGCACTTGCTGACGGCATAACCGTTCTAACAGGGGACAGTTCCATAAGATCAAGACCGAACGGACCGCTGCTTGACGTACTGAACGATCTTGGGGTTGAAGCATATTCGACACGCAACAATGCCTGCGCTCCGATAGTTGTACGCGGTGGTCTTAAAGGTGCGATCACACAGATCGACGGTTCAATAAGTTCACAGTTCATATCCGCACTTTTGATCGCCTGCCCGCTTACGAACAACAGTACCACACTCTCCATAAAAGGAGAACTTAAATCAAAACCCTATATTGATGTAACCCTTGATATAATCGAAAAAGCAGGTGGGGAAATTCATGTTGAGAACACGAACAATACCAAATTCATAATTCCGGCAAACCAGAAATATGACCTCATGGAGTACACCGTACCTGGTGATTTCTCATCCGCCTCTTACCTGCTTGCTGCTGCTGCCATGACCGGTTCGGATGTCATAGTCAGGAACCTGTTCAGGTCGGAACAGGGAGACATTGCGATAATTGACATCCTAAAGCGCATGGGTGCGAACATTGAATGGGATATGGAAGAAGGTATTGTCACAGTAAGAGGCGGAGAACTTCACGGAATAACAGTTGATGCAGGTGCAACACCTGACCTTGTTCCAACAGTCGCAGTCCTTGCAGCAGTTGCGGACGGTGTGACCGTTATAGGGAATGCAGAACATGTCCGGTACAAGGAAACCGACCGACTGCGTGCAATGGCACTGGAACTGGCAAAAATGGGGATTAAAGTTAAGGAAGAGACAGACAAACTAACCATTACCGGCGGGAATCTTGTTGGCGCTGACGTAAGCGGCTGGCACGACCATCGTATTGTGATGGCACTAACAATTGCCGGAATGATTGCAGGTAACACAACGATCGACACAGCCGAATCCGTTTCAATATCGTATCCGGATTTCTTTGACAGGATGCGCTTATTGGGTGCTGATCTCGTGATTAGCGAAGAATAGGTTTCGGACTTTATTCCGTTGTATTTAATTTTATATATTATGTGAGACTGTCGGAAAATAGGAAAAATCAAAACCGTTTGATTAATATTAGCAAGTAAAACGCTATGCTGCGTTGTGAATAATTTATTTAATAAGTTGAAAACCTCTAAATATGGACTTTTTTGACAGTCTCTATGTACTATAAAAAAGAGGGTTGTTTTACGAAGTTCAAGGATTAATTTGACGTTATGGGTAAAAAATGACTCGATATAGTACATTAACACATATGAAATATATTTTTCCCAGCATCTTCCAATAGCACACCTTCTTTTTATGCAATTTAGAGGCTGTCCTGCAATTCAAAAATTCCGGAAAAATAAGGTTAAACCTGGATTTAAATGCAAAAAGAAGGATCAATATTATTGGATATCTTAATTATTGGACAGCCTCTTTAACAAGCAAAATAAGTAATACATTTTCATTTTTAGCATTATTTTTATAACATATTATGGTATATTGGGGTTATAGCCATTTCGGCAAATTTTTGAAAAATGACTGTATAATATATTTATAATTGAATATATAAGGAGTATTATGTTACTAATCGGAGAAGCACTAATAGGCGAGGAACCAGAGCTCGCACACGTTGATCTTATGATCGGAGACAAGGCAGGTCCTGTAGGACAGGCATTTGCAACCGGAATGACACAATTATCAGCAGGGCACACGCCTTTGCTGTCAGTGATCCGTCCGAACCTGCCTACCAAACCATCCACATTGATCGTGCCAAAGGTTACGGTAAAGAATATGGATCAGGCTGCACAGATATTCGGTCCGGCACAGGCTGCTGTTGCCAAGGCTGTGGCTGATGCTGTTGAGGAAGGAATGATCCCAAAAGACCAGGCTGAAGATCTTGTCATCGTGGCAAGCGTATTCATTCATCCCCAGGCAACCAGTTACAACAGGATATACAGGTACAACTACGGGGCAACCAAACTGGCACTCAAACGTGCACTTGAAAGTTTCCCTGATATAGATACCGTACTTGATGAAAAGGACAGGGCAGCACACGCGATCATGGGATTCAAGGTCACCAGGCTGTGGGATGCACCATATCTCCAGGTTGCACTGGATAACCCCAACCTTGATGCAATACTTAATGTCATCAAACAATTACCAAACAGTGACCACCTGATACTGGAAGCCGGCACGCCGCTCATCAAGCGTTATGGTATAGATGTGATCACCAAGATCAGGGAAATCAAACCTGATGCATTCATTGTTGCAGACCTTAAGACCCTTGATACAGGAAACCTTGAAGCTCGTATGGTTGCTGATGCGACCGCTGATGCTATCGTTGTTTCAGCACTCGCGCCTATCGCGACGATCAATAAGGTGATCATGGAAGCACACAAGACTGGTATCTATGCAGTCATGGACACGCTAAACCAGCCAGATCCCGTATCTGTCCTAAAGCAACTCGATGATCTGCCTGATGTTGTCGAACTGCACCGTGCAATTGATATCGAAGAAACAGAACACGCATGGGGAAGCATTAAAGGCATCAAGGCATTGTCTCCGAAGATACTGGTGGCGGTTGCTGGTGGTGTCCGTGTTGACACAATTTCCGATGCACTGGGTGCTGGTGCCGATATCCTTGTGGTCGGAAGGGCGATCACCAATGCAAAGGATGTCAGGCAGGTAGCAGAACAGTTCATTGAAGGTTTGAACAAACCGGAGATCGACCAGTTCAGGATAATGACCGATTTCTGATTACGTGTGATAATCACACGTTTTCTTTTAGTATATAATATATAAGATTATGTAGTCCGAGTTAATCCGACCGTAGGGAGGATTTTCTCGTTACTTTTTTTTAGCCTTATTTTAGGTTTAGATATAATTATCAATTGCCAGTTATTTATTTCATGATCGGAGGAGTTTAAATTGGGTTCAACATTGATCGTCCTTAATCTAAAGACGTATCTTGAAGGTACGGGTGAAGGTGCAGTAAAGATAGCACAGGTTTGCAGGGATGTTGCAGGGTCGGCAGGTGTAGAAATTGGTGTTGCTCCGCAACTTCCGGATATCTACCGTGTTGCATCGCAGGTAGACATTCCCGTATTCTCGCAGCACCTTGACGGTGTCGGTGCCGGTGGTTTCACAGGACATGCATTTGCGCAGTCAATAAAAGATGCCGGAGCAATCGGCACGCTTATAAATCATTCAGAGCGGCGACTGACGCTTGCAGACATCGACGCTTCCATTACAGCCGCAAAAAGTGTAGGGTTAACCACGATAGTATGTACCAACAACATTCAAACCACTGCTGCCGCAGCAGCACTTACACCGGATTACGTTGCGGTCGAGCCGCCGGAACTTATCGGCAGTGGGATTCCAGTTTCACAGGCAGACCCCGAAGTCGTTACCGGTTCGGTTGATGCAGTTGCAAAGATCAATCCCGCTGTAAAGGTACTGTGCGGTGCCGGGATATCAAAAGGTGAGGACTTGAAAAGCGCACTGCAACTCGGTTCAGTCGGTGTTTTACTGGCATCGGGTATTGTAAAAGCGAAAGATCCTAAGGCTGCACTTGAAGACCTTGTGAGCCTGATCTAACTGTTACCGTTTATTTTGACATGCTGTTGATATGTCAAATACCCGCAGGCGGGATTATCGTATTACTTTAAGTTTCAGTGTTTTGCGGGATATTTTCTTGTTGTATATAATCTATAAGATTATGTAGTCCGAGTTAATCTGAGCATTAGCGAAGATTTTCTCGTTTCTTTGGCACGAAGATTTTCTAACCTTTTGGTTCCGGCTTGCCTGGGTCAGATAGGAAGAGGAAGCAAAACAATTTTAACAATGATATATAAAAGAGGGTTGGATATGGGACTTGAAATTGTTCTTGTATTCCATAAATGATCTGTAACTGTTAAGCCATATTTAAGGCCGGATACCGATGGCAACACATATTATTGTTTTTATGTAACTATTCAGCCCGTCCAAATATCACCTAAAACATTCAGTTTATTCACTTGATACCACAAATTTAATTCCACTTATGCAACCGGCAGAAATGGAACAAATGGCTTTCCATTGAATACTGCTTCAATTGCATCAATAACAGAAATCTTATTCTTCTTCATAGTAGCGATGTAACCTCTAATGCGGCAGAAATTACGTGCACCTTGGATA
>DQIP01000115.1 GCA_020793565.1 Candidatus Methanovorans sp. | reverse complement strand
TGAGTCTATACACATCGATTTCAAAGGTATTTGTCGATTGTGTGTAATTATCAATTTATGGATTATTCAGTCTACTGATAATGTTTATGTATGGCTGAATAGTTACAATAATTATTCAACAGTTATGATCCGCATCAACGGATACTCAAGCTCAGCATCGAACCCAAGCGCAACATGCACCATCTCTAAACCATAAGTAACACATATTCTAACATCAAGCATGCGCCCCTCAAGTTCGCAGTATCCGAACTCGTTGTTCAGGTTTGAGCGTATCATATCCCGGTTAATTGAAACAGTTATATTTTCAACAAAAGGCTGAACAGAAATACTTTGCTCGATCGCATGCTCAAGGCTTTCCACTGTCCTGAGGTTTACAGGGGAGCCTGTGAACTGGTGATACAGTGCACCGAGTTTGATCCCTGCTTCGAACAATGCGTTGTCCCTATCTGTTATATCGCTGATGTCACTCATTTTAACCCTGATTGGATATTTTATTGGAATTTATAACTGGAGATGCCACATATAATACCATTGCCAGGAAAAGCACAAGCGAAAACGATGGTGTGTATTCCATATTTATGAAGAACGATGGGATAACCAGCCCAAAGATCACAGATACCGATGCCATGGTCTTAGTGTTGCTTAATTTCGTATATGTGAATGTACTGATCATGAGAAGTGAAAGAATGACCACAAGAGCAACTACTGAGTAGGTATTTATGAATTTTTCATCAATGAGCAAATATGATGCGATCATAACAGATCCTGCTGTTATTGGAAGTCCTTTAAAATCATGTGTGCCATTATGTATGGAACTGAATCTGGCAAGCCTGAGAATCCCGCAAACAATGTAAAAACAGACTGCTATGCCTATCAGATATGGATGTGGTGTACTATATGCGGAATATACTACAAATGCAGGAGCTATACCAAAAGAAATCACATCTGCAAGTGAATCCATAGCCCCGCCAAATTCACTGCTTGTCAGGCGGCGCGCAAGATAACCATCAACGCCATCGGCAACGGCTGCTATTAACAGCAGTATGCATGCAAGATCATAATGCCCATTGGACGCTACAACCATTGCCCCCATTCCGAACAATGCATTTGATAATGTAACAATGTCAGGGATCTTGAGTGACTGTAACATAACTATCTATTCCTCCCATTGCGTGTGTTTTTCATTGCGATCACAGTCTCTCCGGCATAGACCTTATCTCCTTTTTTACATAAGATGTCAAATAGATCCGGAATTGTAATGTCCACGCGTGAACCGAATCGAATCATGCCAAATCTCTGGCCCTGTTGCGTGATATCTCCTTCTTTTACATATGTAATGATCCTGCGCGTGATGGTACCTGCAATTTGCGTAACATTCACTTCACCATGTTCTGTATCAATGGTTATTTTATTGCGTTCATTTCGGTCAGAGTCTTTACAAAACGCGGGCATGTACCCGCCTTTTTTGTGTTCGATATTGCGAATTATGCCTGCCAGTGGTGTTCTGTTCACGTGTACATTCTGGAAATTCATGAAAATACATACTGTCCTCCCCCTGATGTCGATCACTTTCCCATCAGCAGGTGCAATCATACAGTTTTTGCACATCTTTACATTTCTTTCAGGATCCCTGAAGAAACGCAATAAAAAAACAAAAGATATGGCTCCGATGTATGTTGTGAGTTCCATATATGGATTTTTGGTTAAATATGTACCAGCTCCGCTTATGATGGTAAATATCAAAACTGTGGCAATCCATGGGGCAGAACCTTTTGCAAGCATTTAATGGTTCCCTGTAATTTTTTGCACAGCAGTGTGCAGATGTTCGGTTATTATCTTCCATAACCCATCTATCAAATCTAAAAGTTCGGGCAATATCTTTAGTACAGCGTATGCTATAAAAAAAAGTGCGACTCCCGAACCTGCCTTTGCAATCACATTATGGGCTATCTCGAAACTGTTTTCACCAAACCATTGTTCCCCGTTCGCAACAATGACAAACACATCACGTATGATATTCAAGCCATATATGACCGGCACAGATACTAAAAAGGCAGATACCAGGCGTTTTGGTGGTGCATTTACTGAAACGATCAAACCTATGAACAATGCAATACTTTCAATTGCAGTGCAGGCTAAGATTATCTCAACCACGTGCCCATTAAGTGATATCGTATTCCATGATTCTTGCAGCGCCGGAATGTTCAATAAGTTAAGCATCCACATGACATTGTTTGTGACTTCTGAGATAATCCATACATTTAACGTGTTTATCTGTGCAAAAGGGAAATAAAACAGTGCCCCAATTGCGGTTGCCCTGGTTGTCATGTCTGTGACATTGGTAGAAACATCAGTAGATAGTCCGGTATACCGGGGTTCTTTCAAATATTCTTTTACCATTGAATATGCAAGTATCAGGCAAAATGCCGCAACTGTAAATGTTAATACTATATTGGCATAATCGTTGTTCTCAAGGTAATGAAGCGGCTGGTAAGCCCAGTGTATGGAAAAAAATCCCCAACCAAGCCCGCCAATTAAATTACGGATTGCGTGTTTTTTTGGAACAATTGAAGATGTGACCATCAACGCAACTGCTACCCATAGTATATTTTCCATCATTTTTTAAGCACCTTTTAATAGGTATTTCTATATTATAGGTGACTTGTATAAAGGTTTTGTTCAAATGATACCTATTACTCCAAAATTAACAGTTGATGCCGCAATAATCTTAAATGGTAAGATTGTACTAATCAAAAGGAAAAACCCGCCGTATCGGGATACGTTTGCATTGCCCGGAGGTTTTGTAGAGATTGGCGAGACCACTGAAGAGGCTACTGTACGCGAAGCATATGAGGAAACCGGGCTTTCAATCGAAATCATTAAGTTACTTGGTGTATACTCTGACCCATTGCGCGACCCGCGCAGGCATACGGTGTCAGTGTGTTACCTTGCATCCGGTGAAGGCGAACCAAAGGCAGGTTCAGATGCAGGGGCCATTAGACTTTTCGATATTAATGACTTACCACAAATGGCGTTTGACCATAATATGATAATCAGTCATGCAAGAGATGATATTGATGCAATTTTGTCCAAAATGTAAAAGTATGATGTTTCCGACTAAGATCGGATTGGAATGTAAGAAATGTGGTCATGTGCTGGATAAAAAGGATGAAAGTGAATCTCTCATTTCCAAATCCAAGCGGGATGACCGTGAGGTTATTGTGCTTGAAGGAAACGAAGCTGAAGGTCTTCCAACCGCAAAAATGCGGTGCCCGGAATGCGGACATAATGTTGCATACTGGTGGCTGCGGCAGCTGAGATCCGCTGATGAATCTGAAACCCGCTTTTTCAAGTGTGTAAAATGCCGTACAACATGGCGTGAATACGACTGATATTATTGGTAGATGGTACCTGTAAATCGAATGAAAACAAGGAAACTTATATAACTTAATGGATATAATGAAATTAAAATTTAAACTATTTAACGGAGAATTTATATGTTCAAGGCAACAATTGATGCAAACCTTCTAAAGGATTCGATTGAATCACTGTCGGTACTTGTCGGTGAGGCGAGGTTAAGGATATCCCAAGAGGGTATTGCAGTAAGGGCAGTGGATCCTGCAAACGTTGCAATGGTCAGTTTTGACCTGCCAGCCAGCGCGTTTGATGGATTTGAAGCCGATGATTCCGAGATTGGAGTGGACCTTAACAAGGTTACCGATATTTTAAGTGTGATCGATAAAAATGAAAAGGTCTTGATGACACTTGATGAGATGTCACAGAAACTCTCGATACAGGCCGGGGGACTGTCTTATACGATCTCGTTGCTTGATCCTTCAACGATCCGTGCTGAGCCAAAGATCCCGCAGTTAGAATTGCCAGCAGAGGTAGTCTTAAATGGCATGGACCTGCGTAAGGCTGTAAGAGCTGCTGAAAAGATAAGCGATCACATGATACTTGGTGTTGAAGGTGATATATTTTACATGGAAGCAGAAGGTGACACTGACCGTGTAAGGCTTGATATGACACGAGACCAGTTGATCGACCTTAAGTCAGGGGATGCACGGTCCTTATTCTCACTGGATTATCTTTCAGATATCGCAAAACCTGCTTCAAAGTCCAATGAAGTGACCCTATTACTTGGACAGGATTTCCCGCTAAAGATCAATTTTGCGATTCCAAACAGCGATGGAAAAGTGGGATACCTGTTAGCACCAAGGATCGAGTCTGATTAAGGGTATGGATAACAGGGACCTTGCGTTATATCCATTTATTTCGGGGGCATCCGTTTATGTGGGGAGCCTCGGCTTCTCTCTTGACAGGTTGATCACGTCACGCGCATTGGACCTTGCACGCGCACGCGGCAGGGAGCGTGTGATCCAATCATTATCAGGAGAAATTAAAAAACCATTACTGACAGGTTCGGATGAAGGACCTGTGCTGATAGAACTTCTGTCTTATCCCTTTGCAAGAATTCTGGTTTCCTGCATTAACGACCCTTTTTTGACCCGGCGATATTCGCTAGCAGAAGCGGTGGCTGCATATGCCTTGCTCAAAACCCGCGATGTCGATTTTTTGTGTGACCTTGGTACGGATTTCGGAATAACTGCAACCCCATCCAATTCATATTTTGACATCAATTTCACGGATTATATCAAACTTGCCAGTTCAATGAAAGACCTTAAATGGAAATTGGTAAACCGTAAGCTTGACCATGGGAATGTGCACATAGCAAAGGAAGAGTTTGCCCGTCTTTTGCAGGAAACTGTGCGTGAGCGCATACAGGATTCATTACCATTAGAAGCTGGGAGGAAAATATGCGAATCCTGCACATCGTATCTTGATGAAATAAAAGTAATTCTGGATGAGCGCAAGACCGAGTATGGTGCGGGCGACTTTGGGGCTGTTGAGAGTGAATTATTCCCGCCATGCATTGCCCATTCCATTGCAAATACCAGAGCGGGCGTCAACCTTGCGCATTCCATGAGGTTTGCTATGACATCGTTCCTGCTGAAAGTAGGAATGACCTCAGATGATATCATAAATATGTTTAACGTCTCACCGGATTTTGATGTGGAAAAAACACGATACCAGATCGAGCACATATCCGGTTCATCAGGCACAACATATATTCCTCCTTCATGCAACACAATGAAAACATACGGCAACTGTTATGGTGCGGATGAGTTATGCAAGCGCGTTAACCATCCATTGAACTATTACCGCAGGAAGTTGTGGTTTAAGGAGCGGGATACGGCAAAGGGTGAGAGTCAGGAAGATGGAAGGGGAAATAGCAAGGACAGTAGTACGGAAAATTGTAAGGAAAGTTGTAAGGATAGTAGTACGGGAAAAGGTGAGGAAAAAGGTAAAGTTGAGGGTTCGGAACAAAAATAATTTATTAGTTTTACAAAAATTAACACACCAATTTTTCGTATCCACTTCAAATCTAATATTAACTGACTCGATTTTGAAATATAAAGCATGTTTAGGCACTTTATTTAGATAATTTGTATTTAGATGGTTTCGATGATATGTCGATGCACAATCCATATATCCAAACCCCGTGCAGCAATCCCGCCGAATAAGAAAGAGCGA
>DQIP01000116.1 GCA_020793565.1 Candidatus Methanovorans sp. | reverse complement strand
GCTCCGCCCAGCCTTGTAGTTTTGGGGGGTGGCAGGCGCTTTTCTATTCTTTCAGCGGTTTTTGGGAGTGAAGTGGAGATGGATGCTTGGGTGGGTGGTTGCAGGTGGCGGGCTCCGGCTGAAATATAATTTAGGAGTTATTTAATCAATGAACTCTGCCCGGGTGTTCGTTTTGATCTGCTCCGCCCAGCCTTGTAGTTTTGGGGGGTGGCAGGCTCTTTTCTATTCTTTCAGCGGTTTTTGGGAGTGAAGTGGTAATGGGTGCTTGGGTGGTGTTTCGTGGATTAATGTCAAGCTTCTCCGAAAGTTCATTTGCAATGACTTTCGGATGGATTTGCATTTCTTCAAAAACGATGCGCTCGTTGTCGGATAATGAATTTATAGTGTCCTTTTCTAACCCCTATCTACTCCCTTATCTCCGAAGATTCCCCAAGCTTAACTAATAGGAACGTTCTCTTGTAATAATCAATACTGTTAGATATGATCGACTTATTTTTGGGATTGAAGGTGAGGTTATTAGGGAATGAGTTATTATTGTTTCAAGACAATGATACATGAAATATAAACCGACTCTTCATCCAATGACCTATATGGTTGCATTGAAAAACTTACAACAAACTTAAATAATCTTGAAATATAAAGTCGATTTAAGATTAAAGTAAGGAAACAAGTCATCATGGTCAATTATAATTCCAATAACGAACAATTTAAATCGATCAATTTTATCCTTGATGTTTTTTCCTCGGATATTTATGAGGGTATTACATGGGTGATGAGACCGGTAGTGGGTACTGTTGATTATTTACGATCAATGCACAGGTTATATCAGGTCCAAAAAGAATTGGACCAAATTTTGAGAATGGATTATGATACTCGTGAAAAATTAATGGATGCTTTGACAGACATTGTTTCAATCAATATTTACGAAGAAGATCTTGAAGGAGTCGAAATGAAACTCGAAGATCAAATATCCGTTTTAGAAGATTTTGACGAGTCTTTTAAGAAATTAAAATCGTTTTCATCAAATTTAGAATCAAATCAGCAAACTGAACTTTACAGAATTGTTCTAAGAAAACTAAATGGAAGACTATCATCCATAAGGGATGAGATTCGATTCAAAATGTGGGATGAAAATGAAGATACTAAGCAACTATTAATCCTAGATCAAACCTTTTTTTTAATTCAAGAATTGATAAAAGAAGCTATAAAAAAAGTGGATAATGCTGATTTGTGGATTATGATAAATGTATCATTACTAAGAATTGAAGCTTTTCATAGAGACAAGATCTCTTTTGACGATCTTCAAGATGATGTGACAGAACTAAGTATGTATAATCTTGATTTGGAAACAATTCCCAGAAATTATAATGCTGTTTTTGAAGCTATAGAGGCTTGAAATGAATTTTTCAATTGATACAAATATAATAATAGGTTTGATCAATTCAAAAGATCGACTTCATGAGCCATCAATGAATTTGATGAATGACAAACGAAATGATCAATTGTTTTTGTGTAACTCGGCTTAAAAGGAATCACATAATGTTTTGAGAAATAAGATTAATGAAATTATGGCAGAAATTATACGGTTATTACCTGATATATATCATATCTCAAAAATCAGTACATTAGATTCTCAATCTTTATTAATTGAACAGTTCAAAAAAATGAAAGTGACAAAACCCGGACTGGCAAATTTTCTGGATTTGGTTTTCCATGAAACATCTCTTTTTTTAAGAGAGAACGAAATCGATGGACTTCCAACTTTTTTATCAGAACTTTCAATTAATCTATCGGGGTCAATTTTTCTAAAAATTGAAGAGTTATATCCAGATTGTGAAATAATCTTTCTTAATTTGGACCGTCTAAAAGATGTGAAGAAATCACTCACAGAAGTTTACTTCAAAGATACAAATGACGATCGGATTTTTCAAGAATTGATGACAAATTTAGAAGATATTAAACCAATTGAATTTATTTTAGATGACAGGGATTTTGCAAAAAAATCCATGAAGGGTTTTGAAAATATTGCTCACGATTTAGGATTTGCAGATTTTGATTTCACCGCTAAATTGCTGTCTGATTAACAGGCGCTTTTCGATTATTCCAGCGGTTTTTGGGATATGCTTAAATACAATATGACTTTTATTATTAAGTAAATCATAATGAAATATAATGACAGGATCGTTATTGACCCCTCTATTTTAGGTGGGAAACCCATCATTAAGGGAACACGTCTCTCAGTGGAATTTATCCTTGAATTGCTGGTAAACGACTGGTCGCATGAAACGATCATAGAGAACTATCCTCAGCTTGAGAATGAAGATGTTTTAGCTGCGCTCAATTATGCTTCGAATCTGCTTAAGACGGAGCACATCTATCCTGTACCACAGAAGGCTACTGCATGAATTGCAGCAATATAATTGTTGCTGATGAGTCAAAGATCCGTTCTTTTCCTATGGTTTGAGCTGCGCCCTCTCGCCTTCACTCTGCCCGTGTGCCCGTCCCGATCTGCTCCGCCCGCTCTTTTGCAATTTATCCGAATGATGCAGGAAGTTCCTTCCTCGGTGCATAAGGTGGGGGTGCGTTCACTGAGTAACTTCACTCACTTGCTCGACTTTTAATGCCAATATTTATTTCCATTCAACCAGAGAATTGTACCATAATCTTTTACTTTGTAACGGAAAGATAGTTATACATTATACACTATATAATGGAATGATGTTGGAAGAGATAATAATACAGAACGCCTGGTGGAAGACTAAACATATCAGCGAATCCAGACTGGGTGCGATCGGTAGGCAGGATTTCGAGTCTCTGATACAGGAACTTGCAAGCAATAAAATAACATGTTTGTTGGGACCAAGGCGTGCCGGAAAAACAACCCTGATGTACGGGATGATCGATCATTTACTCAATAGCGGTGTGAATGAACGAAACATATTGTTCATATCTTTTGACAATCCAAAGATCAGGCTGGCATTACAAAATGGATTTGATGAAATGCTGATGGAGTATTCCGGCATGATGGTCAGGGAACCCATAGATAGTTTGACCGACACTGTGTATATCTTTCTCGATGAGATACATAAGCTTGATGATTGGGGAAATATCATCAAATACTGGCAGGATATGGGGCTGAAGATCAAGTTCATAGTTTCAGGTTCTTCATCACTTCGGATCTTAAAAGGCAGCGGGGAAAGTTTACTTGGGCGGATTTACTTTCACTTGATCTTACCATTGACATTTTCGGAAATAACCGGCAGGCAGGTAGATGCAGACATCCATAATTTCGATGACATTAAAAAAGCACATGACAACCTGATCTTGGAAAAGCAGGATCTGCTCATAAAATTGGATGATTATATTCTCAAAGGCGGTTACCCTGAAGTTTTTGACATGGACGATACGGAAAATGCATATGACGTTTTAAAACTTTATAAGACACTGACAATCAACAGGGATATTCTGGATCTAAAGGATATCAAAGAGCCAAGGATATTAAGCGACTTAACAGACCTGCTTTCAGATTTCATGTCACAGAGGATGAACTATTCAGCTTTTGCAGAAATTCTCAGTATAAAAGTGGACACTGTTAAAAATTACATTTCTTATCTTGAAGAATGTTTCCTCGTTTATACTGCTTACATATATTCAAAGAAACAGGTAATATCAACACGAAAGGAAAAGAAACTCTTTTTTATTGATTGCGGTCTTCGTAACTCTTTGGTTTTAAAAGAAATAAATGAACTCGAAAAAACAAAGATCGTGGAAAACCTTGTTTTTTCCCATGTGCTTTCCCTGAAAAAGAAAGAGTTGTTCCCTAAAATATTCTACTGGCAGGATAAAGCCAAAAATGAGGTAGACATAGTATTTACCTCAAATAACAGAACAATTCCCATAGAAGTAAAGTACACAAACGATATTGAGAAAAATGACCTCAAAGGTCTGGTTAAATTTTGTGAAACATTTAAGACAGAAGGCATAGTTGTGACAAAAGACTTGCTGAAAAAGGATGATAATATTACCTATATCCCAGTATGGCTTTTTTTGCTAATGACGCAGGCTGTTTCAAAAAAACCGGATGTTTCATGAGTTGAAGTCATAGGGGCGAGGAGTGGCCGGATTCGAACCATCTGTGCACTAATATGTAGGTTTGCAGATAGGGGCCCTGACTGAAATATAATTCAAGAGTTATTTAATAGATTCCAGCCCCCATCTCATCTTCAACTTTCCCGCCCTCTCTCGCCTTCACTCTGCCCGGGTGCCCGTCCCAATCTGCTCCGCCCGATCTTGGGGTTTTGGGGTGGCAGGCGCTTTTCGATTATTTCCTATCCAATATTTCTTACTCATTGTTGGCACTGAGTTTTCAATGACCAATACAAAAGAATTTAAACGAAAAGAAATGATTATTTCCATAACAGCAACAACTGCAATATCTATTATCTCATAGGAACAGATAAACAATTTTTATATATCTGTTTCGAATGAATCGGAATAGCGCACAATCGTCGCTTTTCTTGACCTCGGGATAGGACATATTGACACCCTCACTGCAAAAATCCTTGAATCCATTTCCAAACTTTATGAATACAGTACAGCCCTCATATCAGCCGCAGTAACTGGAAAGATCGATGTAAGACAGGAAGCTATGACATGATACGACAATTCCAACCGAAATTTGTGATTACGAACAGGATCGCGTCAGGTCTCACCATGATCGAGCGTGCAAGGGGTTTTCTGGAAGCGGCTGAGCTTTCGGAAGAATGGATTCGTTCCATGGGTGATAGAGCCCTTGTTTTGGAAGCGCATCATACCACGCATATCGAAGGAACACAGCTTACTCTGGATCAATCCAGACGTTTGCTGGCTGGGGAGGATGTAGCAAATGTAGATCCTGACGATGTCAGGGAACTTTTGAACTATCGCAGGGCATTCGATCTCGTTTCACAATATCTCGACAGCAGCGAACACATAACCGAAGAGTTTATCCTTGAGATCCACAAGCAATTGGTCGAAGGTGTACGTGGCAGCGCAGCAACGCCGGGCGAATATCGCAATGTCCAGAACTACGTCGTCAACTCCGCCACAGGCGATGTCATCTACAAACCCCCGTCACCCGAAGAGGTATCCGGGATGATGGAGACTCTTGTAGAATGGTTAAATAGCGAAACGGAAATACATCCGATACTTATGAGCGGCATCTCCCAGTTCCAGTTGGTGCATGTCCACCCCTTCTGGGATGGCAACGGTCGCACATCCAGATTGCTCTCGACACTGTGCCTCTATCGGGCCGGTTACGACTTTAAGCGGCTCTTCACAATCAGTGAGTATTATGACCGGAACCGAGCCGTATTTTACAAGGCGATTCAGGACGTTCGGGAACAAGACATGGATATGACCAGGTGGCTTGAGTACTTCGTTGAAGGGCTGGCTACACAGATGCAGGAAATGGTAGAGCGTGGGAAAGGAGCAATGCGCAGTGACCTGATCGTGAAACAATATGATCTTAAAGAGCGGCAGGCGAAGGCATTAAGGTTTTTCTTAGAAAATGACGAGATGCACATGCGAGACATGGAGGCATTATGTCCTAAAGTTAACAGGCGAACATTACAGCG
>DQIP01000117.1 GCA_020793565.1 Candidatus Methanovorans sp. | reverse complement strand
TTTTGCATCACTTGCCCATGCCGTTTCATTTGCAATCTTGTAGTCCTGTGTTAATGTGGTCAATATGCCGATGTCAGCATATCCCGTGCCGCCAATCGATACTTCAAATATGTACACGTCCGGTGCAATGTTAGATTTGGGTTTGGGTTTGGGTTTGGAATTGGAATTGGAATTGGAATTTGCTGATATGTATGATGCAGTCTTGTCCACTGCATGGAGGATACTCCCTGGTGCAATGCTAAGTCCCTGATATATCAGGGACGGTGTGCCATTCTCCCAGTATTCGAGTCCTCGGGTTGTGTGGAGTACAACACTTAATTTGCGTGACAGCATGTCAGCAAGAATTGATGCCGTACTTGTTTTTGCTTTTGTGCCTGTGATCTCGATAATCTTTGCACCTGCAATCGTTTTGTCGTGGGATAGTATCTCGCCAACGATCTTATGATGTGTGACAATTTTTATACCCATGTCGCGAGCCTGTTGCAACATCTCGTAATTTCGATCAAGATGCACGGGTGCAACAACTATATCGAGATTATCGACAGGGATCGGGTCTTTTGATGTTTTAATGTTAAAATTGTCCTGCAGGTCAGCAAGAATGGCAGGGTCTACAGTATTATAGACGTCAACAGCACTCACTTTGTAGCCGAGTTGTACCAATTTCTGTGCAATGATAATCCCGCCGTGTGTCAGGTCAAGCACAGCGGCGTTATTTTGACCTGTAGCCATGTTCTGTTAATTTGTTTTATATATATTTTACAAATATATAGTGCAAGTTAATTCAACCGGAAGGAGAATTTTCTCGCGTTAATTTCCGGTTTACAATGCTTCCTGCACTCTTTTGAACACAAGGTCAGCGATTAACTCGTCACCGCCAAGAGGCTTTCCATACACGATCGTGACATTATTGCCATCAAGCTGGATACTTGTCTTCTCACTACCTTCTTCAAGACCGAGTATTTTTGGTATATCCTTTGTAATATGTATACCGGATGCAAGAAATACCGGAACTGCTGCAATGGTTGTGACACCTGTACCTGCAAATGATGCAAGTGCATCCCCAATACTTGGCTCGTTCATGTTCATGAATCCGACCTTTACAACAACATCCTTGTGTTTGGCTGCGATATTATTGGCAACGTTTTCTACGATCTCTTTGTTGTATGGAAGTTTACTGCCGTGCCCGATTGCTAATACTCCTAATTTTTCACTCATATTGATACCTCATTGTTATTTTGATATAAGTAACACAAGCGCAATTGGTTGTGTTACCACAGTTGGTTTTATTGTAATAGTTATTAGATATAACACTTTTGAAACATTGTCAAATGCTATGGATTTGCAACTATGAATCGATTATACTTTTGTCTTAACACCAAATTATTTGACAGTCTCAGTGCTGACAAATATTAGGTTGGCACAGTTCCAAAACCCAGTTATTTTTCAGACACGGATTTACACAGATTTGATGTTTATCAAATATCAAACACTTTGCACCACAAACCAAATAGTCTCTTATGATATCGATTCCGAAAAGATTAAATCCGTGTAAATCAGTGAAATCCGTGTCTATGTAATTATCGATTTTGATAAATCCTCTATTGAAATAACTGGTTTTTGAGATAGTGCCAATTGAATGTTATAATTCAATTAATGCCAACATTTTCAAAAATTCACACTAATTTTTAGAAATCTTCTTCTCATCTCTATTCTTAAACCATAACTTCCTGCGGTAATAGTTCAACGGATGCCTTATGTGCTTGCACAACTCATCTTCGCCATAACAGTTGCCGTAGGTTTTCATGGTATCGCATGATGGGGGCTTATATGTCGTTCCTGATGAACCTGATATGTGCTCGATCTGGTAGCGCGTCTTTTCAACATCAAAATCAGGCGAAATGTTGAACATGTTTATAATCTCATCCACAGTCATTCCAACTGTTAGCAAGAATGATGTCATGGCAAATCGCATGGAGTGCGCAAGGTTTACGCCTGCCATTGTGTTTGCAATAGCATGGACTATGCATGGCGGGAACAAATCGCTCTCAACAGCCTCAAAATCGCCTGCACCGAATTCGGTCTTACGCTCATCAAGGATTACTTTAATTTCATCAAGATGCGGTGTGCAGAGTCTACATATATCCTCCGGAACTTCAATGGGGAGTGAATCCTGTATGCGCGCGCGCACAGCTTCCTGCAAAAGACGCGCAAACTCTTCCTTTTTTATGCGCACATTTCCATGGTCAAGCTTGCGGTTCACCAGTTTCCATTTCAAATCTTTCATGGAACTTGCAAGTTTGATATAATCCGTAAAATTTATATTAAAATAGGAATCAGACGGTTTAGCATCCACACCAAAATCGTTGCCAATGTCACTCAAAAAGTCAACATCACGGGTTTTAAGCAACATATATGCTGCCACCGCTTCCGCAAGTGAATAACGACGTATCAAAAAAGAATCGTCAATGCAAGAAACAAGTATTCTTGCAAATGGATACGATAAGAGTTCGGTCAATACAGGCCCTTCATCAGAACCTGTAAGTGGTGGTTTTTCAATTCCCTCGAATAGTGATTGGATAACACGCTCCTTGCCACGCAAGCGTGCGAGGTCCAGTGCGCGTGATGTTATCAAGCGATCAAGTGAAAAACCGAGGCTGCCAACATGTTGGGATGCCTCTGAAATAAATGGATATAATGCAAGGTCTCTGTCATCCATATCCTTAATCGGACTCGATCCTTGGTGCTAACAGATATCCCACTTTTCCATCACTGTTCGGAATCGCGAAATTGATCTTAATAGGGAAATCCATACCAAGAGAGAGAGTCACTTCATTAGACTTTGAAGCCGGTTTTGCAATATCTGAGAGATAATCCAAGGAGAATAATGAACGTGCACTCCCAGGTTTTAGGTCGATCAACTTGTCCCGTTCCATCTCAAGTCTCACGCGGTCAGTGTCACCTTCCGCTTCCATGAAAAAGACATCCCCTTCAACACCAAGTAACATGTGGTCGCTGATCTTTTCAGCAGCTTTTACAGCCTTGCGAAGGTCCATACCATTTAGTACAACCTCTGCCGGCAACTCCAACTGCGGAATCTTTGGCTCTGCACGAATAGTTGAAGGATCAAGCAATGATATCGTATAAGACAATCCACCGGCCTGTATCAAAAGTTTTTGAGACATGTCGTCAAGTTCCATCAAAACATTTTCGTTTTTATCGACCACACTTAAAATATCAGTAACTTTTGCAAGATCCACTCCTATTTCAGAATCATCAGCCTCAAATCCATCAAATGCACTGGCTGGCAAGTCAAAACTAACCATTGCAACATTTGCAGGATCCACAGCCCTTACTGCGATTCCTTCCGGGGATATCCTAAATCTTGCCTCATCGACAAGTACCGATAGTGATTCGATCGAATCCTTTAAAAGATTTGCATCAATTGTTGCCTTGAACATGTAAATTCTCCGTTAAATAATTTAAATTTGAACTTCATTATATCCATTAAGTTATATAAGTATCCTTGTTTTTATTCGACTTACTGGGCAATGATGTTAATCATATTCACGCCATGTTGCACCACACTTAACGCATTTTAAAAAACGTGTTTCTGATTCGTCAGCCGACCGGAGTTGCCGCAACCACCAGTATGCAATATTGTGTTCACATTCCGGACAACGTATTTGAGTCGTTGGAAGACCTTGGGCTTCGTCACCATCAAGAACGATTACCTCGCGTTCATCTCGCTTGGATTTCGAAACAAAAGCTTCACCTTCCTCCTTTTTATCCAATACATGACCGCATTTCTTACATTTCAATACACCTTGTACCGGAAACATCATACTTTTACATTTTGGACAAAATTGCATCAATATCATCTCTTGCATTATCTATTATCATATTATGGTCAAACGCCAACTGTGGTAGATCCGTGACTTCAAAAAGCTCAATATCCTCTGCATCCGAATCTGCCTTTGGATTACCTTTGCCAAGTGCAAGGTAACACACGGTTGCCGTGTGCCCACGCGGATCACGCAATGGAGTAGAATAAACGCCAAGTAATTTAATTATTTCTATTAAAAGTCCGGTCTCCTCTAAAACTTCGCGTGCAGTCGCCTCTTCAGTAGTTTCGCCAATCTCTACAAAACCTCCAGGCAATGCAAACGTACCCTGATAAGGCGGGTATTTCCTCTTTATGAATACAATCTTACCATTTAAGATTATTACGGCATCAACAGTCAATTTAGGGGTAATAGGCACCATTTGAACAAAACCTTTATACTTATCATTTCTAATATAGAAGAAATACCTATTAAAAGGTGCTTAAAAAATGATAGAAAATGTACTATGGATAGCAGTTGCGTTGATGGTAATATCCTCGATTCTCCCAAAACGCCAAACGATCCGTAATTTGATTGGCGGACTCGGGTGGGGATTTTTTTCCATACATTGGGCTTATAAGACAATTCATTACATTGAAAAAAGCGATTATGCTAATGTAGTCTTAATGCTTATAGTTACGGTATTTTGTCTGATGTTGGCACATTTCATGATAAAAGAGTATAAACAAAATGTCGAACCGGGCCCCGGCAATTCCGATTCGATCAATGTCGCCTCAATAGTAACCGGTGCAACCGCAATAGGTGCATTGTTTTATTTCCCTTTTGCAGAGATTCCCATGATGAATACGTGGATCATCACTGAAGTCACAGATCAGGTTATGTGGATGCTTGACATATTCAGCAAATCGGCCGTACGCGAATCATGGGACATGATATCACTTAATGGATATAGAGTTCAGATCATATTAGCCTGCACTGCAATTGAGAGCATCGCATTGTTCACAGGCTTGATAATTTCTGTTAATGCGCCCACAAAGCGGCTTTTATCTGCCTTATTGGTGTCTTTGCCAGTGATATATGGTCTTAATCTCATACGCGATGTGTTTGTCATAATCGCATATGGAGAACAATGGTTTGGAGCCAACAGCTTCGAGGTTGCACACCATATAATTGCAAAAGCTGGATCTGGAATTGCACTCTTTTTTATAGCCTATGCGGTACTGAAGATTTTGCCCGAACTATTGGACCTAATAGACGGGCTGTGGAAGTTAATAACTGAACAACTGCGTAATGTTGTTCGAAAAGTTACAGGGAACCATTAAATGCTAGCAAAAGGTTCTACCCCATGGATTTTTGCAGTTTTAATATTCACCACTATAAGCGGAGCTGGTGCATATTTGACAAAAAATCCATATCTGGAATTTATAGCATACATTGGAGTTATATCGGTTGTTTTTTTATTGCGGTTCTTCAGGGATCCGGAAAGAAATGTAAAAATGTGCAAAAAGTGTATGATTGCACCTGCCGATGGAAAAGTCATCGACATCCGCGGCAGGACTGTATGTATTTTCATGAACTTCCAGAATGTACATGTGAACAGAATACCACTTGCGGGTACAATTCGCAATATCGAACACAAGAAGGGAGGATACATACCTGCTTTTTGTAAAGATTCTGATCGGAACGAACGAAACAAAATAATTATTGATACTGAACATGGCGAAGTGAGTGTTACGCAGATCGCAGGCACCATCACGCGCAGGATTGTCACATATGTGAATGAGGGTGATATAATACAACAGGGTCAGAGGATTGGTATGATACGT